>SPCN01000235.1 GCA_004525465.1 Chrysiogenales bacterium
CAGGCATTGGCCGTGCGGAACGGAAAATTCATATACGTGGGAACCGCATCCGGCGCCGAAAAATATATCGGACGCCGCACCAAAGTGGTCGATCTGGGCGGGAAGCTGGTCCTGCCCGGGTTCATCGACAGCCACTGCCACCCCATCAGCGCCTTCAAGCAGTTTTACGAGATCAATTTGAACGACTGCCGGGAAACCGGAGAATTTCAAAAGGCGATCCGCGACTACCTGCAGGCCCATCCCGATGCCAGGTTCATCCGCGGCCGGGGCTGGAAAAACACCCTGTTCGGCAAGACCGGGCCCGATAAAAAGATCATCGACCAGGTCGTCAGCCATATTCCCGTCGTCCTGTCCTCGGAAGACGGGCATTCCAAGTGGGTGAATTCCAAAACCCTGGAGCTGGCTGGCATTGACAGCTCCACGGCTTCCCCCGGCGGGGGAGTGATCGAGCACGATGTCAAGACCGGCGAACCCACCGGCACTTTGCGGGAAAGCGCCGCCGACCTGCTCGCCGGCATTTTCCCTGAAATCGGCACCAAAGATCTGATGAAAGGGCTTTTGTCCTATCAAAAGATGGCTGCCGCCTTCGGCATAACCACCGTCCATGATTCTTCGCTCGATGCCGGCAGCAGCGATATAGCCGCCTATAAAAACCTGGAAAAGGAAAACCGCCTGTCCATGCGATTCCGTGCTTCGCTATACGCCGACCCGGAAAAGGGACTGGAGCAGGTGGCGCAGTTCCTGGAGGAGCGCCGGCAGAACCAGGGACGCCTGTTCCAGACCAATGCGGTCAAACTGTTCGTTGATGGGGTCGTGGAGGGGAGCACTGCCTATTTACTGGAACCGTACAAGCATCTTCCCGGTTTCCGGGGCGCGTTGCTATGGAAAGTCGAAGCACTCAACAAACTCTGCGCTGAACTGGACCGCAACCAATTCCAGATCCACGTGCACTCCATCGGCGACGCCGCCAGCCGCGCCATGCTGGACGCCCTGGCCTACGCGGAAAACGTGAACGGCAAACGCGACGCGCGCCACATGCTCACCCACCTGCAATTGGTGGCGCCCGCCGATATCCTCCGCTTCCGGGAACTGGGGGTCGTTGCCCTTCCCCAGCCATACTGGTTCATGAAAGACGATTATTACCGTAACATTCAGGTGCCGTATCTCGGGCAGGAACGCGCCGATGCCGAGTATCCCATGCAGAGTTTTTTCAAAGCCGGCGTCAAGGTCGCTTCCTCCAGCGATTACCCGGTGACCATTCCCAGCAATCCGCTGCGGGCGATCCAGATCGGCATGACCCGTTCCGAACTCGGCGTAACCGGGGCCGATCAGGTTCTGTGGCCCGCCGAGAGGGCCACCCTGCAGCAAATGATCGCCAGCTTCACCATCAACGGCGCCTACGCGAATTTCCTTGAAAAAGCGACCGGCTCGATCGTGGCCGGCAAGTCGGCCGACCTGATCGTGCTGGACAGGAACCTGTTCCTGATCCCGGCTGCCGAGATCAGCCGTGCAAAGGTATTGCTTACGATTTTTGAGGGGAAAAAAGTATTCGCCGACCGTTCATTTGATCAGTAAAAAAAAGGGCAAAACCGGCATCCGCGTCGATCCTGCCCTGTAAAGGCGCTATCCGGATGTCCTAAAACAAGCCTTTCAGCAGTTCCAGCCCCTTGTCCGCCAGGTTGGTCTCCTTGGGAATCTGGCCCTGGGGGGTGAGCTTGTCGATGATCTTGGGGAGGTACTTGGCCAACTGAGAGCTGGCGGCGCCTTTGGGAAGTCCGACGGCGCCGGCAATCTGCCCGAGCACGTCGGGACCCAGCCCCTTTTTCACCTTGCGGGCCGAGATCTTCTTGTTGGGCCCCATGCCGATCCAGGATTCGACGATATTGCCCAGACCCTTTTTCTGAAACATATCCAAAAGTCCAGGCAAGCCGCCGGTCGGCCCCTGGGGATTCAACAGCATTTTGATTCCTGATTCCAGTAAACTTGAATTCGGGGTTTTTGCCCTGCCCAAAATACTCTGCAGCAAATCTTTCAGCATGATTTTAACTCCTGTTTTTAGTTGGAATATTCGTCAGGGAATGATCAGTTCCTGGCCGACGTTGATCTTGTTGGGATCCTGCAAAATGTTTTTGTTGGCGTCGAAGATCTTCATGTAGTCGCTGGCCTTGCCATAGTATGTCTGGGCGATCTTGGACAGGGTGTCGCCGGCCACGACCTTGTGCACGCGAGGGGCGGATGCTGCTTTGGACGCGGGCGCATCGCTCAGAGACTTGATATCGGCCATCAGGTCCTGCTTGTAGTCCTTTTCGACCAGCTTGATCTGGTTCCAGACCTTGTTGACGTCGTCCTTGGTCTTAGCCTCGCCGCGGATGACCAGCTTGTCTTCATGGACGTGCAGGTTCTTCAACTGCACTTTCAGCGTGTCCATCAGGTTCAGCACCGACTGATACTTCAACTTTAATTGATCGAGTTTTGGGTCTGTCATGATCCCTCCTTTTCGGACCGAGAACTCAAAAAATATCCTCGAGTCACTCTTAAAATCATTATAAAAAGATGTCCGGGCATTGTCAAATATTATTGAAATTTGTCTTGCCTTGATTTCTTTTTTTTCTTTGCGTATCATTTTATTGAATTCGCCCTCTGCGTAAAAGGAGGAATCAATGAAACTGAACGCTCCGACCAAGATTTCCTGGATCATTTCGCTCATCCTGGGCTTGTTGAGCCTGCTTTCCTATTTCGTGGCCATTCCCTTCGTCACCGTCAACCTCTTCTGGTTCATGGGCGCCGGCTGGCTGCTGCTGATCCTGGCCACCTTCCTGAGGGGCCTGTAACCACAAAATCACGCTTTAATATTACTGCATGCTCCGGTTTTTAATATTTTTGGGTAAATTTAAATTCATTTTCATTAAAAAAAACGTTTGCAGAGTTCATCCTTGTCCAGTTTTTTGCAGCAGCGAAAAAAGCGTATTTACCTTTCTGTTTTTTTCGAACAGCGCCCTGCCAAGTTAAAAACAGAGGCTGTTTTCTAAAAATGTTACTTTTGTCCTATGGTCAAAAAAGAAAAACCATAACATAAATATATTGGATTAACCTGTGGTTTCGAAAAAGGAGGAAGGAATGAAGAAAATTGTATTACTGATATTGCTGTTGCTGGTGATATCCATGGCCTGGCTTGGCGCCGCGGAAACCGCCAAGGCCGTCCCGGCCAAGGTAAAGCCGGCCCTGCTGGTGATCGATATCCAGAACGCCTACCTGCCGCGCATGGATGAAAAAGACGTGAAGACTGGCATGGAGATGATCAATTATTACATCGCCCTGTTCCGGGCCAACGGTTTCCCGGTCATCCGCGTTTACCACAGCAGCCTTAAGCTGGGTCCCAAGCCCGACAGCGAGGAGTTCCAGTATCCCAAAACGGTGGCGGTCAAGGACGACGACCCGAAGATCGTCAAGAACTACGGCAGCGCCTTCAAGGAGACCGAGCTGGAAAAGCTGCTGCAGGCCAAGGGCTGCAATACCCTGTTCCTGTGCGGCCTCAGCGCCGTGGGCTGCGTCCTGGCCACCTATCATGGCGCCATGGACCGCGATTACGACGTCTACATGCTCAAGGACGCCCTGATCAGCCACGATGCCGCCCTGACCAAGGCGGTGCTGGAAATATCGAAGACCATCGGCTATTATCCATTGAAGCTGGTGCTGGAGAACATCGCGAAATAGTCCGGCCCAGAAAATCTTATCGCCCTTGCCGTTAGTCGGTTGATTGGTTCGCTTTCTGCTGCTGTTCGTTGATCTGCATCCACAGCACGGCGTTGCCAATGCCCAGTTTCCCGGGATCGAAACGGAGCGGTTGGCCCGACTTGCGCTGGGCCTCGTAGTCCTTGAGTGTGGCCAGGCCTACTTTTGACAGCAGCAGGATGGCGATGATGTTCAGCCAGGCCATCAAGCCCACGCCGATATCGCCCATGCCCCAGGCCAGGTTGGCCGTGCGCACCGCTCCGTAAAAGGTCATGGCCAGCAAAAACACACGGGCCAGCGTGATC
>SPCN01000046.1 GCA_004525465.1 Chrysiogenales bacterium
ACCTGCGGCGACAACAACGGCGCCATCAATTATAAAATACGTCATATGGGCGGCCTTTGGACCTGGGCCGACTTTGAAGCCCAGGGCATTCCCGGCATGGAAGAGCTCCTGGGTGAACCGGTTCTCAAGCTTGATGGTCAGACAGCTTCTTTGCCCTTTGCCAATGATGAATTCGATCTGTCGGTCTGCATAGACGTGCACGAGCATCTAGACGACCCCCTGCCCGTCACCCGCGAGTTGGCGCGCGTCACGCGCCCAGGCGGCACGGTGATCGTCACCACTCCCAACGGCAATGAGAAAAAGCTCGCGGTACGAATCAAAAAGGCCATCGGCATGGACGCCAAGGCTTACGGTCATCGCCGCACTGGATTCGACGTCCCGGACCTGCGCCGGCTCACCACAGCGGCCGGATTAACCTTCAGACGCAGCAGTTCCTACGCTCGTTTTTTTACCGAGATGCTTGAACTCGCGATCAATTTCCTTTATGTGAAATTACTGGCCAAAAAAAGCCGGGTCCCGGTCGAAGCGGGAACCATCGCTCCAGTGAGCAAGAGCCAGCTCAACTCGGTTAAAAAGAGTTACAAGCTTTACGCCCTGCTATATCCGGTTTTCTGGCTGATTTCCCGCCTGGATTACCTGATCGCCTTCACACGCGGCTATGCCGTGGTAGTGGAGACCGTCAAATGATCGCCGTCATAACCGGGGCCAACGGATTCATGGGTCGCCACCTGGTCGAGGACCAATTGGCGCAGGGCCTGACCGTGCATGCAGTGGATTTGCATACGGATCGCCTGCAGGCCCTGGATTTCGGGCCCGCCTTGAAAATATTCCAGGCCGACATCTGCGACCTGGAAGCAATGAAAAAGGTCGTGGCCGGAGCCGCAGTGGTCTTCCACCTGGCCAGTGCTCATCTTTCCGTCACCTTAAGTGAAGAAGCTTACTGGCGCATTAACCGCGATGGAGCGCTCAACCTGGTCCGCTTGTGCCATGAGGCAGAAGTCGCCCGCTTCGTTCACGTGAGCAGCGTGGGCGTTTATGGAACGATCACCGACCCGCCGGCCGACGAAACAACACCCTGCCATCCCGATCTGATCTACGAAAAAAGCAAGCTGGCCGGAGAACAAGCCGTACTCGACTATGCGTTGCAAAGCGGTTTGCCGCTGACCGTGATCAGGCCGGTTTGGGTATACGGACCGGGCTGTCCGCGTACGGAAAAATTGTTTCGTTCCCTGCGCAAGAGAACATTTTTCTACATCGGCAGCGGCAACAGCCTGCGCCATTGCATTCATGTCGAGGACTTCAACCTCGCCTGCCGGCTTTGCGCCTCGCGCCCCGAAGCCGTGGGCCAGGTATTCGTGATCGGTGACGCCCGTCCGCTATCCCTGATCGAATTGTTGGGCGCCATGGCCCAGGCATCCGGCTTTCCGAAACCCCGGATACATCTTCCCTTGATCATTGCCCGCCCCCTGTTCGCCACAGCCGAATGGCTGGCCAGGAAATTCAACCGCGAACCTTTCGTTTCCAGCCGGACCTTGAAGTTTTTCACCAACAACACGGCTTTTTCAATAGCCAAGGCTCGAAAACTGCTCGACTTTGAACCGCGCTTCGACGTGGTTGAAGGCATGCGCCACACCTGGGCCGCGATCAGCCAATTGCCGCCCCCCGCGGGGAAAAACTAAACCATGTGCGGCATATGCGGCTTTACCTGGGAGGACCGGCAAGCAGTGCAGGCCATGGCCGATGAGATCGCTCATCGGGGACCCGATCAGAGCGGCTACCATTGCACTCCGGGGATCTCTCTGGGGCACCGCCGCCTGTCGATCATCGACCTTTCCGAAAACGGACGCCAGCCCATCACCAATGAAGACGGCAGCCTTTGGCTGCTGCACAACGGAGAAATCTACAATTTCCGCGAGGTGAAGCACTGGCTGGAAAGCCGTGGGCACGTTTTTCGCAGCGCTTCCGACTCGGAAGTGATCCTGCACGCTTACGAAGAAGAAGGCATTGAATGCCTGCGTCGTTTTAATGGTATGTTCGCCATGGCCCTTTGGGACGCCGGGCGGCAGCGCCTGTTGCTCGCCCGCGACCGGCTGGGAGAGAAGCCGTTATATTATTGCCAGGCCGGCGATCAGCTTGTTTTCGCCTCTGAAATAAAAGCTCTGCTCAAGAACCCCCGCGTACCCAGAAGGATCGACGAAGCCGCCCTTGATTGTTTCCTGGGCTTTGAGTTCATTCCGGCACCCATGACAGCCTTCGCCGGCATCAGGGCGCTCCCCGCCGGCCATTGGCTGGAATGGGCTAACGGAAGCGCTAACATCAGGCAATATTGGCGCCTTGGTCAACAAAGCGAAGAACGCCCGGAAAAGGAATGGAGCGAAGCGTTGCGGGCCCAGCTTGAACGGGCTGTGCGTCTGCGTCTGGAGAGCGATGTTCCCCTGGGGGCTTTCCTTTCAGGCGGTATCGACTCAAGCACGGTCGTGGCCATGATGCGCCGGGCCAGTGCCGGACCCATCCGTACATTCGCCCTGGGCTACAAAGAAGCGGGATTTTCTGAGTTCTCCTACGCGAAAAAGGTCGCTAACCACTTCGGCACCGTGCACAACGAGCTTCTGATCGATCCCATTACCCCTGAAATCATAGAAAAAGCGGTTTGGCACCTTGACCAGCCGTTCTCGGAATTTTCGGTACTTCCCTATTTCCTGATCTGCCGCAAGGCCCGCGAGCACGTCACGGTTTGCCTTTCCGGCGAAGGGGGCGACGAAGTATTCGTAGGCTATGACCGTTTCAAAGCCAGCAGGGCCGAACGCTACCTGCAAAAACTTCCTGCCCCGCTGCGTCGGGCCGCAGGCACCCTGGCAGCCTCCCTTCCTGACCGGCCGCAAAAAAAAGGCGCTTTGAACAGCCTGCGCCGTTTTTTCCAGGGTGCCGCCCTGCCCGCCGGCGGCCACATGCGTTGGCAGTATTTCTTAAGCGCGGAAATGGCTCGGGACCTCTTCCGCGGTCGCTCAGGCGAGGAAATCCTGGCGACCACCCTGGCTTGGGCGGATCGTGCCGCGCCAACATCCGGCAACCAGGATAACCTGGAGCGGGAGATCCTTTGCGAGCTAAGCTTCATGATGCCGGAAAACCCGCTGATGAAAGTGGACAAAATGAGCATGGCCTGCGCGCTGGAAATTCGCGCCCCGCTCATTGACCACGAACTGGTCGAGTTCGCCAACCGCATCCCTTCCCGGCTCAAGCTTGCCGGCTGGACGACCAAGTCCATCCTTAAAAAAACCATGGCCGACCTCCTGCCGCCGGGAATAGCCTACCGCCCCAAACACGGCTTCAGTTTTCCAATCAAGCACTGGCTGCGGGGAGACCTGCTCGCTTACATGGAAGATGTATTGAGCGGATCGTCCTTCATCCGTGAAAGATTCAATGCGGCCACAGTCGACCGCCTGATCGCCGAACATCGCACCGGCAGCAGGAACCACGACCACCTGTTGTGGAGCCTGGTTAACCTCGCCCTTTGGCACAAGCGCTTTCTGTCCGCATCCGCATAGCATGTTTGCCCGCATCGCCGTCGACGTTCACCTGCATTTTTACGAAAACTATGACCAGGAACGATTCTGGCAGGCGCTTTGCGATAACCTGGCTTTAGGCGCCGCTGCACGGCATTGTGAAAATACCCAGCTGCAGAGAATGGTCCTGCTGACCGAAGCTTCGGGATGCAATATGTTTCCCCGCTGGGCCGTCCCGGGCGCCTCCGCACCGGGCGGATTCACTTTCAGCCCTACAGATGAACCGTACTCGCTGGCCCTCAACCGTCGGGGAGAGCGCCTGGTCCTGATCGTCTCGGGCCGGCAGATCGTCACCGCCGAACGCCTTGAAGTTCTGACCGCCGGTGTTTTCCCCGCCATCGCTGACGGCCGGCCGTTGCCGGAAGTGGCGGCCAAACTGGCTGAAGCCGGAGCCCTGGCCATCATTCCCTGGGGAGCAGGCAAATGGCTGGGCCGGCGCGGCCGCCTGCTGCAGAGAATGGCGACCTCAAACACAGCTCCGACCATGTTCCTGGCCGATAACCCGGCCCGCCCCGCCTTCTGGCCGGCACCGCGTATCTTCCGCACCATGGAGTTAAGCGGCAAAGCCGTTCTTCGCGGCTCTGACCCGTTGCCGCTGTCCGGAGAAGAAAAACGCGCCGGAGCTTTTGCATCATTGCTCGAAGGCGATTTCGACCCCATGAGACCGCTGTCATCGCTAAAAAAAATCCTGGCTCAGAACGGCCGTGTTCAGGGTCTTGGTCAACGCGATGGAATGATCACGTTTTTCCGCAGGCAGATCGCCCTTCGTCTGCGCGGATAAAGAGAAACCGGCCCTGGAGCCAAAGAAACCTTTGTTTTGATTTTTTTCTAAGGCCAGGCAACGACCACAAGCGCCGGCGACCGATACATAACGACATTTTGGATAGGAACGCTTGAATTATTTGCCGGTATGAACCTTGCTGCGCATGACATAAAGAATGCGATCCGATTGGGCGATGGCTTCGCGGCGCTCAATGGAGAAATAACGCTGGAATTCTTCTTCGAATCCGCAGGCATGGTAATCGGGAAAAATATCATCCCGGGTAGCCAGCAGGAGCCGCACCTGGGAATCACTTTTTGGAATGAACTCGATAATCAGGTTCCGGCAGAAGCGGCTGAAAAAATCGGCTATCTTGGCTAACGGCAGGTTGTTGGCAATGGCCAGGTGATGCACCAGGGCCAGGGCCAGGACCGTGTCGGCTGGACAACGCTGCAAAAGCGATGCCCTCTCTGCATTCTCCCAGCCGATGCCCGGGCTGGGATTGGTGATGTCGCCCAGAAGCGGCAGTAAAAACTTTTCGCCGGAGAGGCGGCACTGCAGATAGTTTTTTTCCACTGCCGCCGCATCGATATCCAGGGATACGGTCGGGATGTTGCGCTGTGAGGCCAGGCGGCTGAAGACGCCGGTGTTGGCCCCGATATCCCAAACAAGGCGCGGATTTAGCAATTGCAGGAAATCATCTACGATATTCTTTTTGAACTCAAGCGCCTGATCGGAATAATTTGTGTGGCCATAGTATTCGGCCCACTCACTGCCGCGCGGCTGCCAGTGCAGCTTCTTCACGGCGGTTTCCAGGCTGTTCAGCAAAGCCCTGAGGGCAAAATGACTCATAGGATGTTGCCGGGATCGCAGCGGTTTGTCGGCGTAGCGTTTTTGCGAACGGGCGTGCAAATGGATATGGGAAAGCAGGGAGAATTTGAAGCGGGTGCGGTCGGGCAGCAGGCTGCTGGCCAGGTCCAGGGGGACGCCGTCCAAATGCAGTCGCGACAGTTGGTTCAAGCGGACATCGCCGTAGGCCATCAAGGCCAGCGGCGCCAGAAAGTGCTGGCAAAACTGGCGGTAGGCCACCCAGGGACGCCCCTCGGGATATTTTTCAAAAGATAGGGTATCGATCAACAGCGGTCGCCCGGAGACGAACTGCACATTATAGGCACTGGAGTCCTTAAGTGACATGCCGTATTCCAGCGCCGTTTTCTGGATATTCAGGGTCAGCAGGGCGGCATCCTTGAGCTGGCTGAAGCACCATTCGTAAGGATAAGAAATGAAAGGGACCAGGTTCGGGCGGATGACTTTATAGGCGGCGGCAGTGCGGGCCAGTTTCAAGTCGCATTCCTCATGCTCAACAAGTTGACCGGCACCGGTTAGTTTTTCGTACAGGCGTGAAGAGATCAGCTGATCGTAATTCTCGCGATAGGTTTCATTGACCTGGCGGAAAAGTTGATTTTCATGCCAAAAAAGAAAACCGCTGGGGTCGCGGAAAGACCCGGACTCGGCCGTACCTTCAACCTTCATTTTTCCTTTTTGGAAAAAAGCCGGACGACAAATATCTTGATCTTGTGCCAATACACCTTGACAGCGAATGAAACCGCCACAAAAGCCGCGATAATGATCTGGAAGACATAGCTTCCCGTCCCGGGATCAATGTAGGCATAGGAATAGCGGGGGAAAAGCAGACAAAAAGCCGCCAGCAGCAGGCAGGAATGAATAATGTCTTTTATTCGCTTCATCGGATCACCTCATTTAAAACCATAAAAATAGCGCCGTGGTCAGCAAGCTTCGGTCGTTTCAGGAAAATTAATTATATATTATTTCCCCACTGCGGTCAACCGTGGGAACAGGCCGGTGTTTTCTTTTCAAAGGGATTTTGCTATAATGAATCCTACCCATGACGCCAAAAGCCATTAAAATTTTTTTTGCCATGTTTCTGCTGTTCATAATCTGCTTTTCTTTCGGCACCGATCTGCCCAAAACCAAGCACGGCGGTTTTTTTTCCGATGAATCGACCTATTTTTCCATCATGCAGAGCCTGGCCTTCGATTACGACTTGGAATATACCCGGGCCGACATCATGCGCATCAGGGAAAACTTTTGGGTCGGCCCCATGGGGCTTTTCTTGAAGCAAGGCAGGAACAACCGCATATATTACGCCAAATCATTTATTTACCCGCTGGCCCTGGCCCCGTTTTTCAGGCTGTTCGGCAACCACGGCATCCTGCTGGCCAACTCCCTCATGGTTTTTTTTACATTGCTCATGGGATTCCTGCTGCTGCGGCAGCACTATTCCCCGGGGCGTAGTTTTGCCTTTACCATCATGTACCTGTTTTGCAGCATAACTTTCATTTATGTCTGGTGGATCACCGCCGACCTTTTTAATTTCTTCATCAATTTTGCCGCCCTTTTCTTCTTTTTTTACGAATTCAAGAATCCTGCCTGGTCGAAACTTGCCGGTGTGTTTTTTGCCGCGGCAATCTTTTCAAAGCCAAATAACCTGTTGCACATCGGCATACTTTTCCTGCTGCTCATCTATCAGAAAAAATGGAATAAATTCATCAGCCTCGGACTGATCACTTTGCTTTTTTTGGCAGGCCTTTTCGCCTTCAATTACAGCCAGACCGGGGAGCTCAATTATCAGGGCGGGGAAAGAAAGTCATTTTATGGCAATTTCCCTTTGGAAAGAGCGGATTTTTCCTTTGCCAGCGGCCACAAAATGAGCACCGACACCTATTGGAGCAGATTCTATTTGAGTCCAGCCATTGCCCTGCTCAATATGTTTTATTATTTTTTTGGCCGCTTCACCGGCATGCTGCTCTACTTTTTCCCGGCGTTCTTCCTGCTGCTTCTATTCTTTTTTCAGAAAAAACAACCGCAGGACTGGTTCCTGTTGGCCGGGATCGTTTCAGCCATTCTTTGTTATATCCTGTTGATGCCCGACAATTATTTCGGCGGCGGCGGCTCCCTGGGCAACAGGTATTTTTTGAACATCTATCCCTTGTTTTTCTTTCTCGGCTACCGCGAGCGACGCTTTCAATTCACCCTGTTGCCAGCGGTGGTAGCCGTGATTTTTTTGGCGCCGGTATTCATGAACGGCATGTTCTATTCTGGCTCCCCGCGTTATCCCGGTCTTTCTTTTCCAAATAAATTCTTCCCGGCGGAAAAAACCCAATTTGCCACTTTGCCGAGCAATACCAATCCCCGGGCCTTCAACAGAAAAATCGCTGAAAAGTTCACCCTGTTTTTCCTCAATGACAATTACAACCCCATCGAAGGCGAAGCTTTCTGGACCCATGCCGACAAGGAGCTGGAGCTTTTTCTTCTGGCACCGGGCAGAGTGAAGCAAATCACTTTTCAGATGAAAAACATTCCCCGGGACAACCAAATCCGCATCCAGATCGAACACAAGTCCAAAAACGTATTCATCGCAGCCAACGATGTACGCAATGTCACATTCAGCCATATTCCGGGCCTGCCAATAGCCAACCGTTTTATTTACCATATCAAAATCAAGAGCAGCAAATATTACTGCCCGTTTTTTGTCGACGCCAAAACGCAGGATCGACGCCTGCTGGGAGTACAGACCCAAATCGAACTGGGCTACTGAACCGCGGGCGCCTGCGCAGGACGTGGAAATTGACTTTTTCGGCTGTTTCCCTTAAGATGGACGCCAGAATGAAACTAGCCGCCGATCTTCACATTCATTCCACCCTCTCACCCTGTGCTTCCCTGGAAATGTCACCGGCGGCCATTGTGCGGCGTGCCAAGGAGCTCGCCTTGGACCTCATCGCTATCACCGACCACAACAGCATGGAGAACAGTTTTGTCGCGGCCAGCCTGGGAATGAAATTGGGGCTGCGGGTCTTGTACGGCATGGAAGCGCAAACAAGTGAAGATGTTCATTTCATATGCCTTTTCGAAGACCGGGGGCGTGCCGAAGCCTTCAATGTAAGGATCTACGACCATTTGCCAGACGTAAAGAACGAGCCTGAATATTTCGGCGACCAGGTGGTCGTCGACGGGGAGGAAAATATCGTCCGCTATGAAGACCGTCTGCTTCTGAACGCCCTTGCTCTCTCCATCCCTGAATTGCTTGAGCTGGTGAGTGAACACGGCGGGGCGGTCATTCCTGCTCACGTCGAAAGCGCTTCCTTCGGCCTTCTGGTCAACATGGGTATGGTGCCCCGGGAACTGCGCGACTCCGTATTGGAAATTTCCCATACCGCCGGCTGTGAAGATGTGCAGCATTCCTTCCCAGAGCTGAACCACTTCCCCTTGATCACCAACTCCGATGCCCATTTCCTTAAGGACATTGGCTGTGCCTATACGGTTTTCCAGGCCACGTCCCCCTCCCTGCCCGCTTTGATCAAAGCCGCCAGGGCCAGCGCCTTCGCCAGGGTCTACCGCAAGAACCATGGTTGAGGATCTCTGTTTCCACCTGCATGACCTGGTACAGAATTCGGCCGCGGCCGGAGCGAATAACATTTCGGTTACGATCAGTGATCAAGCTGCAAAAGATCTTATAACCATGACGGTCGAGGATGACGGTACGGGCATGGACCGCCGGACCCTGGTCAAGGTTCAGGATCCTTTCTTCACCAGCAAAAATTTTAAAAAAGTCGGCCTGGGCATTCCCCTGCTCAAGGCCACGGCGCAGAGCTGTCGCGGCAATTTTCGCATCAGCAGCAGGGTGGGACATGGAACCAAGGTCAGAGCCAGGCTGCAGAAAAGCCACGTGGACTGCCCTCCCCTTGGCGATCTTAGGGAAACCCTGCTTTCGCTTCTGGTCGGTTTTGACAGGATTAATATCCGCTTCGCCTACCAAAGCGAAAAAGGTGAGTTTGCCTTGGCCAGCGAAGAGATCCGCGGCCAGGTGGGGGACCTGCATTTTTCCCATCCCGAGATCCAGAGGTTTTTAAAAGGATACATCCATGAAGGGCTTGCCCGCGTACTCGTCCCCCTCGCTTGAGGCCGAGCCGCTGACCGTGGCAGTTGTTCAACCTCCAGCCAGTATGTTACAATTGCGATCATGAATCCAGACAAAGATATCATCATCGAAATCCTGAAAAATCTCTCACTATTCCAAGAATTGAATTACAACGCCGTCAAAGAGTTGACCTACCTGTTTTCAGACCGGGTATTCCTTTCTGGAGAAACGATCTTCGAGGAAAATGACACGGGAAACTCGCTGCTGGTGATTGTTTCCGGCGAAGTACGCATCAGCCAGAGGGCCGATGTCAGCGGCGAGGAAACCCTGATCGTACTGAAAAAAGGCAATTTTTTCGGTGAGATGGCCCTGTTGGACGACCTGCCGCGCAGCGCCACGGCCATTGCCCAAAGTGATACTTTCATTCTGGAGATCAGCCGCGAAAAATTCCTGCACTTTATTGAAAAGGATACAGCCAGCGGCATGCGTATCCTGCTCACCCTGGCCAGGAATTTATCAGCCCGCCTGCGCGAAGCCGACAGCAAGATCAAGGCTTTCGTTAACCTTAGCCAGTGGATTTAGCAGCCCGCGCCTTTCCGAGGACACGGGCCCAATTACCAGCTCCTGGGCGCAATACACCGCTCCCTTACCAGGGTGCTAACGGGATAATAGGGCCAAAAACCATTTCATTGCACACTCGCTTATGTTAAAATATAGCAGTCATAGAATGATAACTGAAAATCAATTTCATCCCTTTCAACTGCTGATCAACGGTTTCGGCATAGCTCTTTTGGCCATTACCTGGCTTTCTGGCGATGGCGGCATATTGCTGCTCCTTGTTTTAACCGCCTGGATCGCCGCCAGCGAATATGCTTTTGGTTTCCTGGCTGGTCCCCGGCCGTCCCCCTACCAATGGTTTTGCCTTTCGCCAATAATGTTGGTCAATTATTCATCGGTCAGCGATTTCCGTATCCGCCTGGTCTGTTTTGTTATTCTGGCTTATATCCTGGTCCTGGCCCGGCGGCCCGCTGCCAGCCGCATAAAAATTTCTTTGACAGCTTGGCAACCCCGGCACATATGGCTATTATCTCTTTTTTTGTTTACGCTGGCTGCCGCCGCTTTTTATGCCCAGGGCATCCATTTGTCAGGAGACGAGCCCCATTACATCTTGGTCACCCAAAGTCTGGTCGAAGACGGGGACTTTGACCTTAAAAACAACCTTGACCCCAAGAAATATTCGCAATACATGCCAGTGGAAATCCCTTTCCATGGCTCGGTCCATGCCGGCCGCTATCGCACTTTCCACCTTCCCGGGGTATCTTTCCTGCTTATTCCCTTTTGGTTTATTTTCAAGTTCCTGGGAGGAGCGGTCCCTGGCAACCTGTATTTCCGCTTGGCCGCAGCGTTCATCAACTCATTTTTCGCCCTGGGACTTTTTTTAGTACTACAGAAAGTGATAACGAAAAAGGAAAACGGCAGCCTTTTCCTTTTTTTCCTGATCACCTTCCCGTTGCTGTTCCAGGCCTTGCACCTTTTCCCCGAATTACCAGCCGCTACCCTGGTCGTGTTCGCTTATTTTTTCGCCCGGGAAAAACAGCGTTATTTTAGCGCCGGCCTTCTGCTGGCCGGCGTCCCCTGGCTCCACCTGAAGTATTCCTTGCCCATCCTGATCCTTTCCCTGTTCATCATGGCCTGGATATGGTTGGGGGATCGCAGGACCGGCGTCCGCCTGAAACGCCTGGCCGCCTTCATGGTCACGCCGGTGCTGAGCCTGGCCTTATTGCTCCTGTACAGCAGGATCCTGTATGGTTCCTTCAGCCCCACCGCCATTGAGGCACAGTTCTCGGGAAAAAGCTTTTTTACCGTTCCTATTGGATTACGGATCGAGACATTGATTTCCTTTTTCCTGGACCAGCGGGATGGATTGCTCCTATACGCCCCGGTTTTCCTCCTGATCTTCCTGATCGGCAGGAAGGAGCTACGCAGCGGCATCAGGGATTTTTCCCTGCTGACCGCGATGTTCATTTCTTATGTCCTGTTGCATGCCTTCACCACCTCACGCGGGGGCTACTCACCGGCGGCGCGGCCGACCCTTTTCGTCATGTGGATCATGGCAGTTTTCTTAGTCGCCTATTATCACCGGGCCGGAGAAGCAGGAAAAACAGCTTTCAGGTTTCTGGCCGGGCTTACCTTTTTTGCCACGGTTTGGTTTTTTTATTATCCACTTTTTTTATATCAACCGGTGACCAGGGAGGTCAGTCAGCGGGCTTCCTCAATGCTGCTGTTTTTAAGCAGTCTGGTCATCGATCTTCCAAAACTCTTCCCTTCTTTCCTGAAAAAATCAAACGCAGGCTACCTGCCCAACTTGATATGGCTGTCTGCGCTGGCCCTGGTCATCGTGCTGTATTATGCCCGCTTATCGTGGCGGCCGCTTGCCAAGCCGGCCCAGCTTATTTTCCCGGCCTTGGGCCTGCTGCTGATGTTTTCCGTCTGTTTTTTTCCACATGTCCGCCTGCAGACACGACACACCTCGG
>SPCN01000241.1 GCA_004525465.1 Chrysiogenales bacterium
GCGGCCATGGCCGCCACCTCGCTGAACGAAGGGGTCATCACCGGCATCGGTAAGATCAACGACCATCGGACCGCTCTGGCCGTCTTCGAGCCGCGTTTCCTGATGGCCTCAATGGGATCGGTGGTCGGTGAGAAGATCACCCGCCTGATCGAATACGCGACCGACCATTCCCTGCCGGCAATCTTCATTATCTGCTCGGGCGGGGCGCGCATGCAGGAGGGGATATTTTCCCTGATGCAGATGGCCAAGACGGCGGCGGCCATCAAGCGCTTCCATGACCGGCGCTTGCTGCTGGTCACGGTTCTGGCCGACCCGACCACGGGGGGGGTTACCGCTTCCTTTGCCATGCTGGGAGACATCATCATCGGCGAGACCAAAGCCCTGATCGGTTTCGCCGGGCCCCGGGTCATTCAGCAGACCATCGGCCAGGTCCTGCCCCCGGGGTTCCAGACCGCGGAATTCCTGCTGGAGCATGGCATGCTGGACATGGTCGTTCAACGTAAAAACCTCAAACCGGTACTGGCTACCATATTGCGCATCCATGAACAAAGGCCGTACGACCAAGGAGGCGAAGCCCATGTCTGAAACCCGTCGAGATAAGGACCTGCACGAAGCCCCGCAGTTGACGTCCGCCATAGACATCGTCAAACTGGCCCGACACCCCAAGCGCCCCACCACCCTGGACTATTTCCAATACCTGTGCCGCGATTTTATCGAGTTCCATGGCGACCGCCGTTTCGCTGACGACAAGGCCATCGTCGGCGGCATCGCCTTTTTTTCGAACCTGGCGGTCACCGTCATCGGCCATCAAAAGGGACGCAACGTCAAGGAAAACATCCGCCGCCATTTCGGCATGGCCCACCCCGAAGGCTACCGCAAGGCCCTGCGCTTGATGGAGCAGGCGGAGAGGTTCGGCCGCCCGGTGCTCATCCTGATCGATACTCCGGGAGCGTATCCCGGCATCGGAGCCGAAGAGAGGGGCCAGGCCGAGGCCATCGCCTACAACCTTTATCGCATGTCCAGCCTGCGCGTACCCATCCTGGCCGTGGTCACCGGCGAGGGGGGCTCGGGCGGTGCCTTGGGCATCGGCGTCGCCGACAGGATCTTCATGCTGGCCAATACCATTTATTCGGTCATTTCCCCGGAAGGCTGCGCATCCATCCTCTGGAAGGACGCCACCAAGGCCCCGGCCGCGGCGGCAGCGCTGAAATTGACCGCCAAGGACCTCTTGCAGAGGGGCATCATCGACGGCATAATCGACGAGCCCGAGCCGGGAGCACATGAAAATCCCGAAGCGACCGCCGCTGCCATAAAGGCGGTACTGGCCGCCGCCCTGGAAGAGCTGCTCGATTTAGACATGGAGACCCTTCTCAATCGCCGCTACCAGAAGTACCGCCAAATGGGCGTTTTTGTCAATTCCTAGCCGTTTGCAGAGGATTCTCTTTTAACCAATCCGCGGCGGCCGAGTCGCGATCGACAAAATTATTTTTTTTTGAACCAACTACTATGTTTTGCCGTATACTAAGCATGAACAAGATCATGGCAGAAGAAACCGACAACAAAGTCACCCAGTTGCGCAAAGGCATACTGGAACTGGCCGTCCTGGCCGTCCTGTACCGCCAAACCCATTACGGTTATTCACTGGTCCGCAGCCTGGCAAACCCAAAGGCTGTCGAGATCAAGGAGGGCACCGTCTACCCCATCCTCTCCCGGCTCGACCGCGAAGGACTGGTGCGTTCAGCCTGGGTGGAATCCAACCAGGGACCGCCGCGCAAGTACTACGAGTTGACCGCGGCCGGCCGGTCCGTATGCGAGTCGCTGCAGGCCGAGTTCCGCCGCCTGGTGCTGCTGGTGGAAAGCGCCGGCGCCGAGCCGGAGACGCAGCCGGACCTGCAAAGCAAAAAAAAAATCGTGATCAGGAGGAAGAAAAATGAATAATCATTTCCCGCCGGCAGCCGAAAAGATCGTAGCCGATTACCTGGAAAAGCTGAAATCACAATTGAAGGGCATGAACGAAAAAGACCAGGGGGAGATACTGGCCGAGATCCGCTCGCACATTTACGAATCCTTCAGCAGCGACGGCGAGGGCGACGAGATCGACCGCTCCCTGCGCGTGCTGAAAAAGTTGGGCGACCCGGCCGAAGTCGTCTCCAGCCGCGTTGGAGAAAGTATCACCCGTCTGGGCAAGCAAAAAAAATCACTGCTCTATATCGTGGCAGGCGTGCTGATCGTGTTTTTCGCCGCGCCGTTGGGCATGGGCGGCCTGGGACTGGTCGCCGGCCTGCTGGCCTTCCTGGCCGGTCTGCTCGTCGCCTATTTCGCCACGGCCGTGGTTTTTGTGATCAGCGGCTTCCTCTGCGCCCTGGTCGGCCTGATCACCATCATCTCCCCCGACCTCTTTTTGGAGATCAACCGCTGGGCCGGGGAAGCCGTCTTTCAATTCGGCCCCTTCCAGAACCATCCGC
Source organism: Chrysiogenales bacterium (assembly GCA_004525465.1). Lineage (GTDB taxonomy): Bacteria > Acidobacteriota > Aminicenantia > UBA2199 > UBA2199 > UBA2199. The sequence continues at coordinate 2,466 of SPCN01000241.1, forward strand.
AGGTGGCCGGCGTGCTCACCCTGATCATCGCCATGATGCTGGCCGCCCTGGGCCTGCTCATGCTCTGGTCCAGCAAGCACATCTGGCGCGGCATGCACTTCCTTTTCAACCTGGTCATGGACAAGATCCGCTCCCTGTTCGCCCGCGGCCGCAAGCTCATCCAGGATGATAAATCAGGAAAATCCTGATTTCTGAATAGAAGCCAGGCGCTTTTTATTGAAAAAATCGCGCCAGCTCACGAACATCGCTGAGCTGATATGGTAAAATCTCTCCGGCTGCCTGGCAAGGCAAGACCGGGAGAACGACATGATCAAGATCGCCCTGATCCGCCTGGATTCGGGAAGGCATGACAAGGTCCGCTTTGAAAAAGACCGCAAGGAATTCCTGGCTCTTCTGAGCGAGGAATTCACCCTCCTCGAGACCCATCCCGGAGATCAGGCCGAAGCCGACCTGCAGGTCGTGTTCATCGCTTCCGGGGGCAGCGAGGAGAAATTCCGCCGCATCTACCCCGACCTGGCCAAACCGGTCATCCTGCTGGCCGACGGCAAGCACAATTCCCTGCCCGCCGCCCTGGAGATCTCCAGCTGGGTGCGCCAGCAGGGAGCGGCGGCCGAGATCGTGCACGGCGAAGGCAGTCTGATCGCCGGACGCTTGAAGCGGCTCGCCGTTTTTCAAAGGACACGCCGGGCCCTGGCCGGGCCCATCGGCTTGATCGGCGAGCCCTCGGACTGGCTGATCGCCTCCATTGTCGACCGCGCCGCCGTCAACGCTCTATGGGGAACGGAATTCATCGACATCCCCCTCGAAGAAGTGATCGGACGCAAGCCCGAGGGGGCGGAAGTTGCGGCGATCACCCGTGAATGGGCCGGGCAAGCGAAAAAACTGGACGGTGTGGACGAGGCGGCGCTGCAGGCCGCCGCCTGCTTGGTTCCGACCTTAAAAGCGGTATATGCCCGCCACCGGCTGCGGGCCGCCACCCTGCGCTGCTTCAGCCTGATCGAGCGGCTGCAGACCAGCGGCTGCCTGGCCCTGGCCCAGCTCAACGATGAGGGGATGATCTGCGGCTGCGAGGGCGACGTGCCGGCGGTGTTCTCCATGCTCCTGCTGCATGCCCTGACCGGGGAGATCCCCTTCATGGCCAACCCGGCTGCCGTCGATTGCCGGAGCAACCGCATCGTCCTGGCCCACTGCACGGTGCCGCGGCTCGCCGTCAGCGCCTACCGCCTGCAGACCCATTTCGAAACAGGCCTGGGCGTGGCCCTCAGCGGCGACTTCCCTCGCGGGCCGGCCACGGTTTTCAAAGCGGGGAATCGCGACCTGGGAAGTTATTTCGTATCGGCCGCCGAAGTCCTGCCCGGCCGGCCCCAACCCGGCCTGTGCCGCACCCAGGTGCATCTTCATCTGCAGGAACCCGTCGAATATTTCCTCAAAGTACCGCTGGCCAACCACCACTTGCTTATCCGCGGCGATCACGTGAGCTTGATAAATGATTTTATGAGTTACTCTGGAGCCAACA
>SPCN01000148.1 GCA_004525465.1 Chrysiogenales bacterium
CGTGGACGAGCCGGCGCTGGGTTGCGGCAAGCGCTTCTGCGGCTTCCGGGTGCCGCAGCGGCCCAATTTTGAATATTTTCTCTCCTACGGAATCCCCGGCAAGCTGGAAGGAGAGCGCTACAAAAAAACACCTGAGATCGTGAAACAGATCGTGGCAAAATGGCCGAATTGGCAGGCGCCGGCAAGATACCTGGTCCTGAAGCGCTGGGACAAGATGGTCGAAACCGACTGGCCCGAAGCAGCCGTCTTTTTTGCCAGGCCCGATATCCTTTCGGGTTTGTTCACCCTGGCCAACTTCGAGGAGACCGACCCCTACGGCGTGATCACTCCCTTTTCGGCAGGCTGCGGGACCGTCATCCAGTATCCGTTCCTGGAGAACCAGCAGGAAAACCCCAAGTGCGTGCTGGGGATGTTCGACGTGTCGGCCCGGCCCTGTGTCCAGGCCGATGAACTGACCTTTGCCGCACCCATGAAAAAGTTCGCGCGCATGATCCATAACCTGGAGGAAAGCTTCGTGATCACCCGCTCCTGGGAAAAGGTGATGCGCCGCCTGGAAAACTTAGATTGAAATATGGAAGCTGTCAGGATTAAGATTTGACTATAAATCGGAACAAAGTATGAACTTATCTTGCCATAAATATTCCGGATATTTCCAGACCGGTTCAGCCAAACCGGAAACGGAGACCCTCAACTGATCTTTGTTTCGGCTCCCTTTTTCAAAGCCTGCACATTCAATTCCAGCAATTCGGGTTTGGCCCGTTTGAATACCTTGGGCAAGGCCTTGGAAATGGCTTCGACGCCCAAAGCGCCTGTAAGTCCCATGAAGGCGCCCAGGGCCACCATATTGGCGATTTTGGTGGTGCCTATCTCCTCGGCGATCTTATTGCAGGTGACATAGGCCACACGGATATCGCTGCGCTGAGGTTTGGAGTTCACCAAAGAGCTGTTGATGATCAGGAGGCCGCCGGGCTTGAGCATGGGTTCGAACTTTGCCAGCGAGGGCTCGTTCATGACGATCACCGTATCGGGCCGGGCTACTATGGGGCTGGCAACTTCATCGCTGGAGACGACCACGGAACAATTGGCCGTGCCGCCGCGCATCTCCGCTCCATAGGCGGGAAACCAGGAGACATGCTTGTTTTCTATCATGCCAGCCTGGGCCAGTAGAATTCCGGCGGAAATGATACCCTGGCCGCCGAATCCAGAAATTCTTATTCCCTGATACATGGTATGGCTCCTTATTGTTCCGGTGACCGGTAGACACCGAGGGGATAGATGGGGGTCATCTTTTCGTCGACAAAACGGGCGCCCTGCACCGGAGTCATTCCCCAATTGGTCGGACAGGTGGAGAGAACTTCGACCATGGAAAAACCGACGCAATCGATCTGGTTCTGAAACGCCTTTTTAATGGCTTTTTTGGTCTTGATCACACCTGGAGCGGTGCTGACCGATGTCCGTTCCAGGTAGCGGGCGCCTTGCAACTGGGCGAGCATTTCGCATACCTTGATCGGATACCCGTTCACGGCTACGCTACGTCCGGCGGGGCAGGTACTGGAGATTTGGCCGAGCAGGGTGGTGGGGGCCATCTGACCGCCCGTCATCCCATAAATAGCGTTGTTGATGAATATGATGGTGATGTTCTCGGAACGGGCGGCCGAATGAACGGTTTCCGCCATACCGATTGAGGCCAGGTCGCCGTCCCCCTGGTAGGAGAAGACGATGCATTCAGGTTTGGACCGCTTGATCCCGGTAGCGATGGCCGGTCCCCGGCCATGCGGTCCCTGGATCATGTCGCAATTGAAATATTCGTCTGCGAATACCGCGCAGCCAACCGGAGCCACACCCACCGTGCGTTCCCTGATATCGAGTTCGTCCATGATTTCGGCGATCAGCCGGTGGACGATCCCATGCCCGCAGCCCGGACAATAGCGCATCGGCTTATCGACCAGGCTGGACGGCTTTTTATTGATCAGTTTCATGTTTGCTTTCCTCCTTACCTGATACCCTGGTATACCTTTTCAATTTCAGTGAAGACTTCGTCGGCCGACGGGACACCCGCGGGCCGGGCATAAAGGTCGACCCGGGCGGTTCCGCAGACGGAGAGCCGCACGTCTTCAACGAATTGTCCCATGCTCATCTCCACCACCAGGAAATTCTTCACATGTTCAGCAATCGCGGCCAAGGCCTTTGCGGGGAACGGCCACAGGGTGATCGGCCGGAAAAGCCCGACTTTCATCCCCTTGTCCCGGGCCATTTTTACCGCGCCGGCGGCGATGCGTGAAGAAGTGCCATAGGCAGCGACAACAAGTTTTGCATCGTCGGTCTGCCGGTTTTCATGCAATGTTTCCTTTTCCTGGATCTTGCGGTAACGTTCCATCCGTTCCAGGTTCAGAAGCTCGAGTTTTCCTTCGCGCAGATCATAAGAACGGACGATCCTCCGTTCACGTCCGGCGGCAATCCCCAGGGCCCAGTCAGGAGCCTTCAATGTCTTGGGATCAACGAGTTCGAAATCGAATTCGACCGGTTCCATCATCTGGCCCAGGATGGCATCGGCCAGGATCATTGCCGGCACCCGGTATTTTTCCGCTAATTCGTAACAGCGCCTGGGAAAGTTGCCCATCTCCTCGACGCAGTTGGGAGCCATCACAATCGTATAATAATCTCCATGACCGCCGCCCCGCGTGGATTGAAAATAATCGCCCTGGCCCGCAGCGATGTTTCCGAGCCCCGGCCCGCCGCGAACGACATTGGCAAAAAAAATCGGCAGGTCGGCTCCGGCGCAATAGGAGATCCCCTCCTGTTTGAGGCTGATCCCGGGACTTGAAGAGGATGTCATGGTACGGATGCCGGTGGCTGAAGCTCCGTATAGCATGTTGATGGCCGCCACTTCCGATTCTGCCTGAATGAACGATCCCCCGACCTCGGGCATACGCCAGGACATATACTCGGGCACTTCGTTCTGGGGGGTTATTGGATATCCGGCAAAAAAACGGCAACCGGCGCGAACAGCACCCTCAGCCAAAGCTTCATTGCCTTTCATCAAAATCTTTTCAGCCATTTGTTTTCTCCAATTTTTTATTTTTCAATAACTGAACTCTTGTCGGGAAACAGCGAATGGACTATTTCCACACTTCGATGGCCAGATCGGGACAGATCTGGGCACAGAGTCCACAACCAGTGCAGCACTCCAGTTTCGCCAATTTTGCCGGGTAATACCCGGTCACGCTGAAAGTCTCCGACATGGCAATGCATTTCAAGTTGCATGCCGTGACGCATAGCTCACATCCTTTACAGCGGGTTTCATCGACGCGGATTTCGGGCATTTGCCTGACCTCCTCATTAGATTTGCATCCGAAACGCTAACTTACCAGATATTCACAATTGTTGCAAGCCTGATGCCGGCAGGAAATGGATAAAATTTATTTTTATCTGCTGACCCCAAGATCCAGAAGCCATCTGTTGTAATTTCATCAAAATTTACTTAAAATCCATCATGGGGAAATTTGATTCTCCTGTCCGTCTCGCTTGGTTCTTGTTTTTTCAACTCAGGAGGTAAAGGCATGAAACATTCTGGAAATCGCAGCAACGGTTTTTTTCGGTTTTGCCTGCTCGCCGCAGTATTGTGTGCCGGCGCGGTCCTTGGCGCCCAGCCGGTTCTCTCGCCGGCCGATGTGTTGAACATCAGGACGGTGCGCAACACCGTAATCAGCCCCGACGGCCATTGGATCGCCTATATAGTCAGTGTGCCGCGTGCCGCGGATGAAGAGGCGGGCAGGGCCTGGGCGGAGTTGTATGTGCTTTCAGCCAAAACGGGTGAGAACAAGCCTTTTGTTGTCGGCAAAGTCAACGTTTCGTCGCCGCGCTGGAGTCCCGACGGCAGCCGCCTGGCTTTCCTGACCAAGCGCGGCCAGGGCGCGCTCACCCAGGTGTGGGCTATTCCGGTTGACGGAGGCGAGGCGCAGCAGCTTTCCGGCAGCGAAACCGATGTCGAGGCATTCCACTGGCTCCCCGGCGGGCAAAGCATTGCGTATGCGGCGCCGCTGCCGGATTCCAAGCGCGAAAAGGACCTGGCCAAGAAAGGCTATGGTTTCATCTTCTTTGAGGAGAATCTGAAATCCAGCAACCTGTATGTGATTCCCGCCGGAGCCCGGGCCGATTCCGCTGCCGGCAAACCGCAGCCATTGACCGAAAACATCCATGTTCTGGATATGGCCCCCAGTGCCGACGGCCGCTTCATCGTCTTGCTCGCCACGGAGAAAAACCTGGTCGATCACGAATACATGTTTAAAAAGATCTACCGCCTGGACATGGCAACCCGCAAGCTGGAAGAGCTTTTCGATCCGCAAAAGAAGCTTGGCCGCATCGACATCTCACCCGATGGCAAGCGCATCGTTTTCACCGCCGCTTTCGATCAGAAGGACCATGCGGTCAGCCAGGTCTATCTGCTGGACCTGGCTGACAACGGCGTGCGCAACCTGACTCCCGCCGATTTTCCCGGCCATGTGACCTGGGCCGCCTGGCAGGACGACCGCACCATCCTCTGCCTGGCCGGGGAAGGGGCCTGGAACAACCTGTATCGGCTCGCCGCCCCCGCCTTGCGCTGGAAAAAAATATTGGCCTCGCAGCCGGCCGGGGTGGTGTTCTCGGCCCCCGATTTTTCCCGCGATTTTAAAAAGGGCGTTTTCAACGGCTCAGCCTGGAACATTCCGGCCGATGTGTTTCTCTGGGACGGCAAAAAAACTCCCCGCCGCCTCACCAACCTGAACCCCTGGCTGGCGGAGCGCCGGCTGGGCCGCCAGGAAGTCATCCGCTACACGGCCCGCGACGGCCAGGCGCTCGAGGGCATCCTGGTTTACCCGGTCGATTTTCAGGCCGGCATGAAATACCCGCTGATTGTTTCGGTGCATGGCGGCCCCGAGGCGCACCATGCCAACGACTGGCTTAGCGGCTACCAGCACCCGGCCCAGGTCCTGGCCGGCAAGGGCTACCTGGCTTTTTATCCCAACTACCGCGCTTCCACCGGCTATGGCGTGAAATTCGCCGCCTGGGGCTACCATGACGCTGCCGGCAAGGAGTTCGACGACATCGCCGACGGCATTGAGCACCTGAGCAAGAACGGCCCGGCCGATGCCGAGCGCGTCGGCCTGGGCGGCGGTTCCTACGGCGGTTACGCCGCGGCCTGGTTCGGGTCCTACTACACTCGCCTGGTGCGGGCCGCCGTCATGTTCGTGGGCATCAGCGACCTGACCAGCAAACGGCTGAGCACCGACATCCCCTATGAAGAACTGTATGTCCATTCGGGCAAGCCGATCGAGGAGATGTGGGAACTGAGCCTGCAGCGCAGCCCCATTTTCTGGGCCAGACAAAGCAAGACGGCGATGCTGATCCTGGGCGGCGCCAACGATACGCGCGTCGATCCCGCGCAGAGCAAGGAGTTCTACCGCATCCTCAAGATGAACAATCATCCGGCCGTGCGCCTGGTGCAGTATCCGGGCGAAGGCCACGGCAACCGCCGGCAGCCGGGCCGCATCGATTTTCTGTACCGCCACCTGCAATGGTACGACTGGTATGTGCGCGACAAAAAGCCCCTGGACGGCCCCCTGCCGCCGCTGGACATCAGCGACGCCTACGGCTTGAAGCTCGAATAAAGCAACCGCTCCCCGTCGCCGGACAGACCCCCGAGCGCGAGCCCTGCAACGGCTGTTTAATCTTCCAGGGCGGCATCCGCAAGGTCGAGGAGTTCATCGGGAAGTTTCACCAGTAAAAAAGTATTTCCAGCTGATATTTTTCAATGACCGATAGGTCGTTGAAGAAAAAGTTATCATGAAAGACTTGAACCGAGACCCATCGAAAATGGAATGTGCGGGGCGGTTTTTAGAAAACCGCCCCGGCACACGGTGCATTTCTTCTAGGGGCGTTTTGGGGAGCTCTCGTCGAGCTTGATCTTCAGCTTTTCTTCGATCTCGCCGAGCTCCGCGAATTTCATTTTGAGTTCCTTGGCCTTTGCCTCGTCCTTTTCC
>SPCN01000412.1 GCA_004525465.1 Chrysiogenales bacterium
ACATATAAGGCGCCCACGCCTTTCGGCCCGTAAAGCTTGTGTGCCGAAAACGAAGCGTAGTCGACCCCCCAGCCATGTACATCGATCGGGATCTTGCCCAAGGCCTGGACGCAATCCGCCAGCACCAGCACGCCATGCTGCCGGGCGATCTTGGCAATCGCCGGGATATCCTGGATCGTGCCGATTTCGTTATTGGCCAGCATGCAGCAGACCAAAAAGGTCTCGGCATCAATCATTTTCTCCAATTCGGCCGGAAGCACACGACCTTGACGATCCACCGGACAATATTCAACGACAATCCCCTGGCTTTTTAAAAACTCCAGGGTGTTCATCACTGAGGGATGTTCGATCGGTGTGGAAATGATTTTTTTCTTTTTGGGATAGAAATAGTTGCTGACCGACTTTAACACAGCATTATTGGATTCGGTCGCGCATCCGGTAAAATGGATCTCGGCAGGCTCGGCATGGATGGCGTCGGCAACGTGCCGCCGTGCCTCTTCCATGATTTCGGCCGATTTCCTGGCAATGCCGTACAGCGACGACGGATTGCCGTAGCAATATTTCAAGACATGGTTCATCTGGCGCCGGACCTGGCCGCTCACGCTGGTCGTTGCGTTATGGTCCAGGTAGACATGCCGTTTGCAGCGCAGCAGATGTTTCAGAAATTCCAATTTTTGTATTTCCATCAGCTTGACCTTATTTGAAATAAATTACGAGCGCGCAAGTACTTGCATCAGTTTATCACAGCCGCCGTTTTTAATGAACTCGGTGTGCTCGGCCGCCGTCTTGAACCGCTGGTCGCATATATTTTGACAAAGCATCTCGCCGCCGGTTTCGCTTTTAAAGTCCTTTATCAGCTTTTTGGCATAGGGATTGGACAGGTTGCGGTCCTTCGGCTTTTCCCGGCACCAGGCCAGGCTCTTCACCCAGATGGCGGCGGCCAGGGCGCCGCAGCCGGCGCCGCTCAAGCCTAGCCCACCGGCGAATCCGGCTACCGTGACCGCCTCCTCGTCACCGGCCCCCATCCTGCTGGCGACCTCGGTGGCGCAGCTGATAGCCGAGGGCAATGAACCGGCCGCCGCGCCTGCGAGCGCTTCGTCGGCCGCCGCGAAGGCCTCGGGAGCCCATTCATTTACCAGATTGAAGCAGAGGGGTATCCCTCCGCTGACCATGTGCTTCACGATGCTGAAGGGGTTATTCCAATTGCAGCCAGTAAACTCATCGCAGTTGACCGTGCCCGCTCGCTTTGTGAACGAATCGACCAGGCTCTGCGTCGCCGCCACGGCCAGGGCGACGGCCTGGCCGCGGTCGCTGCTGCGGCGGAAGGATTCCTCTCCTGTGGCCAGTGCCGCACCCCAGAGCGCTCCGCATTGGTGCCCCTGGCGCATGATGCCGCCAGCCAGCGGGAAGGCGGCGCGTCCTTCGACGCCCAGGGCATGGCCGAACTCCCGGTTCAGGATGTGGTACAGGGTAGTGGAGCAGGCGCCCAGCTTCCAGAACAGTTTCTTGGTGCCGGGATACGGCTTCAGTTCGGTTTTCATTGGGCCTCTTGCGTTTTCCCGGCGGCCGCCTGATCCTCGCGCATATAGTGGCGCAGCTCCCGGCGGCGCTTGCGGTCGCTGCGGCCGCCACTGTGCCCCGAGCCGAAGTCCTTGAAGAGGATGCAGCACAGGATCAGCAGGCCCCAGGCTTGCCAGTAGGTCACGCGCTTGAGCCCGAAGATGTCGGGCATCAGCCAGTTCCACAGCACCATCACTACCCAGCCGAAGAGGAAGGCCAGGGCGATGCCCAGGATGGCGAAGCCGCTGCCGATCAGTATTTTTTGGGGCAGGGTGCGGTCTTCCCACCAACCCCAGTCATCGCATTCGCCGTCCTGGTTTTTCTTCCACGCGCAGCGCTTTCCCGCTGCTTTCGACTTCTCCGCCCCGTTCAAGCCGCCGGCTTCCGGCCTTTGCTTGTCGCCATTCTCATGATCAGACATTTTATGCCTCCTCCGGGTGTGTCCCGGTAAAAATTATTGCTTCGGGCCTGGCCCGTTATGGTCATTCAGCGGTCGATCCAGTGCCGCAGGGCGCGGGAAAGGTTGCGCAGGGCATAGCGCTTGCGCGCCGTCAGGGTATCGATGCTCTCGCCAGTGGCCGCCGCGATCTCGCGGAAGGTCAGGCCGCCGAACACCTGGGCTTCCACAACCCGGCGCTGGGCCGCCGGCAGGACGCGCAGGGCATCGTTGAGGGCATCCACCAGGCACTCCCTGACATACGCTTCATGGGGATCGAGGCCCGCGCCCTTGATGATCTCCCGCAAGGTCTCCTCGGCCACGTCGCTCTCGCCGCAGGCCCGGCGCACCTTCTCATGCCGCCAGGC
>SPCN01000075.1 GCA_004525465.1 Chrysiogenales bacterium
CACCGGGGGACGACTGGCCGAGATCTTCGGTGAGCGGGCAATCGGGATGGACCTGCTGCAGCGCCGCCTGGGCATGACCTGGGGCGCCGAAAATTTCCTCAAGGGGCTCAAACACAACGCGGCCATGCGCCGGCTCATCGACGCCTACAGCCAGGGGGTCAACGCCTTCATCGGTTCGCTGCGTCCATCCGATTATCCCCTGGAGTACAAAATCCTCGATTATGCACCCGAGACCTGGACGACATTCGACAGCGCGCTTATTCTGAAATACATGGCCTGGTACCTGAGCGGCGGGGGGAACGACCTGGACATGACCAGGTCGCGGGCGGTGCTCGGCGCTGCTGAAACGGACAAGCTTTTTCCCTTCCAGGCACCGTTCCAGGACCCGGTGATCCCGGTCGGAACGGCATGGGATTTTGCGCTGCCGGCAGTCCCGATAACCTCTGACCGATCCATGGAAACGGGAATGCCGCCGGGAAGAAAGCGGGGTGATGCCGGCGATCCCTTTGACGAACCGATCGGCAGCAACAACTGGGCCGTTTCGGGGAAAAAGACGAAAAGTGGTTTCCCCATTCTGTGCGGCGATCCGCACCTCCAGCTCACCTTGCCGGCGATCTGGTACGAGATCCAGTTGTCGGCCCCCGGGATCAACGTCGGCGGCGTCTCGCTGCCGGGAACGCCGGGAGTGGTGATCGGCTTCAACGAAGAGATCGCCTGGAGCATGACCAATGCCGGGTCGGACGTACTAGATTTCTACAAGATAAAATTCAGGGATAAAAAGCGCGGCGAATATGCCTGGGGCAACGCCTGGCGGCAAACGACCGTGCGCCGCGAGGAGATCAAGGTCCGCGGCGGCAAAACCGTCATGGAGAAAGTGCTCTACACCCATCTCGGCCCGGTGCCTTTCGCCGAAGGTCGGCCGGAGATGCCCGGCTGGATCCCGGCGGGCGCGGCCATGCGCTGGACCGGGCACGATGGCAGCGGCATCATGGCGGCCCTCTATCTCCTCAACCATGCCCACGGCTACAGTGACTTTAAAACCGCTGTTGCCAAATTCGATTGCCCGGCCATGAATATCGTGTATGCCGGCAGCGACGGCCGCATCGCCATCTGGCACAACGGAAAATTTCCCCGGCGCGCCAAGGGCCAGGGGCGCTATCTGCTCGACGGTTCCTCGCCCGCCGCTGCATGGGCGGGCTGGGTGCCCATGGAGCAGGTGCCGCACCTGGAGGACCCGGTGCGAGGCTTCGTTTCCTCGGCCAACCAGAACCCGACCGATAATGCCTATCCCTATTACCTCGGCTGGGACTACGGCACTTTCGAACGCGGCGCCCGTATCAACGAAATCCTGGCGGCCGCGCCGCCGCTCTCGCCGCAGGACATGGTCAAAATGCAATGCGACGCCCTGAGCCTGCGCGCCCGCACCATCCTGCCCCGCCTGCTCGAACTCTTGCCGAAAGCGGGACTGACGGCAGCAGAGCAGGTGCGGGCCCGGGAACTCGCCGCCTGGGATTTCGTTTACCGTGCCGACAGCACGGAGCCGACAGTCTTCAATCTCTTCTGGAGCGAACTGTACCGGGCTGTCTGGGACGATGAATTCATGGCGCGGAGGATTTTCGCCGCGCCGGCAGCCGATAGAACCATGGAACTCATCCTGCGCGAACCCGACTCGCCCTATTTCGATGACCTGGCCACGCCGGCAAAAGAATCCCTCAGCGACATTGTCCGTCCGGCCTTCAGTCGGGCTATCGGCCGGCTTGAGGAACAATACGGCGCTTTCGGCCCCGCCTGGCGCTGGGGCCGGGCCAACCCGGTGACCATTCGTCATCTCGGTCGCGTGCCGGGTTTGGGCGCAGCGCCTCTGGCGGTGAGCGGCGGCCGCGGCATCATCAACGCCGCCTCGGCAGCAAATGGTCCCTCCTGGCGCATGGTGGTGGAGCTGGGCCCGGCGGTCCGGGCTTGGGGAATCCTCCCCGGTGGCGCCTCGGGCAATCCCGGTTCGCGCTTTTACGATGACGGTATACGCGATTGGGTGGCCGGGAAAGCGTACGAGTTGTTGTTCCTGAAAACGGCCGGCCAGAACCATGCCCGCATCAGCGGCCGCACGGAGATCGGAGGCAGCAAATGATCGTCCTCAGCCAAATAATCCTCATCGTGGTCCTGGAATGGGGGCTGCAGTCCTGGATCTGGGTGGCCCTGGTGCCCCTGGCCTTCGGGTTGGCAGCTAAGGCCGCGCCGGGGAGGATTGTCGGAAGGGGAGCCGTTGCCGGCGGCCTGAGCTGGTTCGGGGCAAGCCTGTATTTATATCTCACCTCCGGCCGCATCATCGCCGACCGCGTTGCCGCCATGTTCGGGCTCGGTCTAAACCGGGGCTGGCTGATGGTCATGGTCGCCGGCCTTTTGGGTGCGATCGTCGCCGGCTTGGCCGCACTGGCCGGTGCGAGCGTGCGCGCCGCGATCAGAAAGACCGTGGACGCCCGCTAGCAATTCTTGGTTAAAGGGTTCGGCGCCTTGATTTTATCCGGGACTTTGCCTACAATGTGAACCGGTCCGCCGCCGCGGCCGCAATAAGGGCGGAACCGTTTTTGCAAAGTGCCAAGGAGGTTGTCATGACTTCTTCTTCTCAAGAGAAACGGGACCTGATCGCCCAGTGGGCCTTCGACGCCCGCCCCATCCTGGGGCGCTTCCACATCTGGCTGGAGAACGTCGAGGTCACCTGGGTGCGCGGCGAGCCGGCCAAGGAATTTACCAGGGAAATCTCGTTCATGGAAGGAAGCATGGAGCGGCTGTTTGCCGTCACCGGGGCGGTGACCGCCCTGGGCACCCGCCTTTTCGGCCGCTACGGCGCCGGCAAGGGGCTCGACAAAGACGGCCTTAACCGTGCCAAAAAGGAGGCCGACGCCATCTCGGCCTATGCCATGAGCGAGAGCCTGTGGTACCTGTCGCGCCAGCTCCCCGAGAACCATGCCATCATGGTCTGCGTCGGCGAGGGATTGATGCCCAAGGCCGGGGAGTCCCCGGAAATGGGCTCCAATCCCCAGCTCGGCTTCGGCCGGGTTTACGCCCGGCCGGCCGTGGCCCGCTGGCTCGACCGCAAGGTGGTGCGGCTGCTCAACCGCAAGGATTACAGCTGGGACGAGTTCTACCGCGACATCAAGACTGCCGGCATAACCATCTGGGGCGCGGCCATTGATACCCTGGAGAACACTTCGCGCTTCTCCAAGGGGGCCGAGACAGGAGCGATGACCGTCCTGCACCTGTTCGATCAGCCGCTGGCCATCACCCGTCCCTACGAGGGATACATGGGCAATCTCTTCCTGCCGCGCCAGGTTGCCGACCGGGCCGCCGAGGAATCGATCCTCATCTCTTTCCGCACGCCTCGCCAGCAGGTGATGCAGGCCATCCGCAAGACCTACCCCGATATCACCCCGGAACGCGTCCACATCTGGACCCTGGGCGGCAAGAGCCGCGAGATGCGCATCGGCGACCTGTGGCGCGAATGGACCGACCTGGGGGCGCACATCGTCGAGGAAGGCTTTCCCCTGCCGACCGGCATCCCGGCCTTCACCGAATCGGGCACCTATGCCCCGACCTATCACATCGGTCCCTATGAACAGGACGGAGCGCGACACCTCTTTTTATGCGACGGCTACGCGGCCTCGGCCGAGGCCATCCAGGCCGCCAGCCTGGCGCCCATGCTGGGGCTGGCCGCCTATATCTCGACCTTCACCTCGACCTTCGAGGTGCCCTACCACCGTGAGCGCCTGGTGATGGGGCTCGACCCCCAAGCCGGGGATTTTACGGCCCGGCTGGGACAAGTGCTTGGCCGCGATGTCGACGCCGCCACCGCCGCCCGTTTTCGGGCCATGATCGAGGATGCAAGCCAGGCAGGCATCCCGGTGCACAAGCCCTCGGTCGAGGCCGACGATTTCTTTCCCGAGAAGAAGTGGGACGTGCTGGCCGTGTCGGGCTACATGTGTCCCGATCCCTATTCAGGGGCGCCAGGGGTGGAAGAGGTCGAGCCCGGACTCTACCGCGTGACGGTGCGCCTCGCCGGCTCGCGCGGCGACAAGCGCATAACCTTCACCCTGCGTCTGGGGGAGACCCTGGAGCAGAGCTGGCTGGTCTTCAACCCTCTGCTCAACCGCTTCATGGGCGGCGAGGACTACGAGCACCGGCCGGTGCGCATCTCCGACTCGGGGCGCATCCGCAACGAACTGCAGACCCTGTGCTCGGAGGCGCTGGAATTTCCCGAGCAGGACCACATCCGCGTCCACTTCGAGCGCATCCCGCCCGAGGTGATATCACCCGCCTACCAGGTGAAACTGCTGGAGATCCTGCGCTGGTATAAAAAACACCACCCGCTGTGGTTCGCCTGGCTCGACATCGCCGCCCCGACGGGCAAGTAGGGGCCATAGATATCCGGCCGCAATAATAACGGTGCCGGCTTAAAAGCGAGGGGTGATTGTTGGAGCACTGGGTGCCAAGGAGATAATGTGAATTCCTTAATCAGGCGATTTTTTCCGCTATGGCTTGTTATTCTTTGCTTCATGGCATCCTGCGCCGGTCCTACGCCCGCTCCGCGGTTCGACGCCGAAGCAGAACTTTTCTCCCAACTGCGACAGCAAGGTGATGCCGAGTTTGCCAAGATGCATTGGTGCGGCTGGAAAAATGCGGTCGGTTACTACGAGGAAGCCCTTGCCAAGCGGGACGAAGCGGAGCTGCGCCAACGCTTGTTCACCGCCTATATTCTCCTGTCCCTGCGGGAATCGGAACTGCAGTATCGCAATGATTCCTGGCTGCTGCTGGCGGAAGGATTACTGCCGCGGGTTCCGCCAGAGCCGTTCGTGGTCTATCTGGCCATGGCCCGGGAAAAAATGCGTAATATCTCGTTGCACCGAGGCGGCTATTCCCTGTTAGGAGCGCCCGAACTGGAGAAAAAACCGTTGCCCAGGGAGACCGGCCCGGTCTTGTTTAATTATCTGTATTTGCAATTTCTCCGCCTCATTGCCACTCGCGACACAATCGAAAAATATATTGGGGAGGAAAAAGAATTTCTCAGCTTGCACGGGGATTCAAACCTGGCTGTTTTTATGCGCCCTTTCACTCCCCAGGAAAAAGATGATAAATTGGCGGCATTTCCCGACTTCGCTGAGATGTATATGCTGCGCGGGGACTGGCACAACTCCGGCAAAAAATACCAGGCAGCGCTGGCAGACTATCAGCACGCCGCCGAGAGCATGCCGGTCCTGTACAAGGCCCGCAACGCCATGTCCGCCATCTGCTACTCGCTGGAGGAATATGAGCAAGCTCTTCTTCATTTCGGGCAGACCCTGGAGATATTCCCCCTGGAACCGACCGCATTGTTCGGCCGGGCCATCTGCCTGAGCGAACTGCGGCATTATGATGAATCCGACCGGGCCTTGCGGGAGATGATCGAGAAGCAGTCCTTTTATCACGGCGAGGCCAATTACTACCTGGCCAAAAACAGTTATTATCGGAATCGGCCGGAGGAAACCCGTTCCTATATAAAACTGGCCGCTGCCTATATCCCCGACTCAGCGGAGTTGAACATGCTCTCCGGGCTGCTGTACCTGGACCGGGGCCAGCCCGGCCCGGCCGCGATCGATTTCCGCAAGGTGCTGGAACAGCAGCCGCAGCATGCCGAGGCCTGGTACTTTCTGGGCCTAGTGGCCCGGCAGGAAAAAAAATTCCGCGAAGCCCGCGCGCATTTTCAATCCGCCATTGAAAACTTCCGCAGAGAACTGGAGGATTTTGACACCAAACTGGCGGCCATGAACAGCGAAGAGGGTTCCGACCCGTACCGGAGGAATTATTTCCTGAAACGACAACGCCAGCGGAGCGCATACGCCCGCGAAGCGATCGAGCGCCTGGCGCCATTGCAAAAAACCTTCAGGAAACCGCCGCTGCCGGGCCTGAAGAAATTGCTGGTTGCTTTGGCCGCTCCACCACCGGGGCAATAAGTCCGGAGGGAGTGAGCGCTGGCCAATGGCCGGGCCGCATGCTACAATCGCAATATGAGGAAAACGGGACCGCGGGCTTCCGCCCCGGGCAAAATGATCCTGTTGGGGCTGAGCTTGGTCATCCCCGGACTGCTGATCAGCATCATCGGCATCGGGTCGGTCGCGCGCCAGAAGCAAACGCGCGCTATCCAATTGCGCCAGCAATGGCAGGGACAGTTGGAGCGGATCGCCATTGGCTTGGAAAAGACAATTGACAGTTCTGTCAAGGCCGTCTTTAACTCACTGGCCAAGGAACCTCTTGACCCAAGTCGCCCTTTGCAGATTCAGCAAAGGCTTAAAAATCTGCTGGCCGCGTACCCCATCGTCACTTATCCTTTCATCATCACCGCCAACCGCGAGTATCTTTTTCCTTTTACCCGGCCGATGATCGCCCAGCCGGTCCGGCTTGAATTCTCCGCTTTCAGGTCCAGCCTTGGTAGGCGCCAATTCCAGGAAGGGGAAGATCATGAATTCAAGGAGCGCGACTGGTTGTCAGCCATAAAGAAATATATTGCCGGCGCCAAGCAAGCAACGGCCACGCATGAAAAAGAGGTTTTTTCCCTGGCCATCGGGCGTTGCTATTTTAAATGGGGCAAGTATCGCCAGGCGCTCCAGTACCGCCTTGAGGTCGTCAGTGGCCGGGCGATGGCCGACCATGACGATCAACAGCTGCAGGCACGGCAACTGTTGGCCCTGGCCTATGACCGCATGGGCGCACGTGAAGCGGCCGCCGACTGCTATCTGGAACTTTACGAAGACATTCTGGCGCTGCAAGCCGCCAGTAAATCGCCACTGCTGGATTTTTATAAAAACGAGGCCCTCGATTATCTCAACCGCCAGATCTCCCGTTCCGCTTCCTTGCAGGAACGCTTGACCAAAGCTTTGCAACGTGAACGATTGGAAGGGATCCCGGCCCGGGAAATGTCATTGCGCTGGAATTTCTTTCGTTTCCCTGAACTGGATCAGGAAGGAACGACCGCCGACCAGCAGGGGATGGAATTCAAACGATTGCAGCAGATCCAGGAATTTTACCTGGTCAATGACGAAAAAAAACTTTTCTACACCCGCCTGCAAAGAGAGTTCCCGTTGTTGTCGTCAGAGCCAGTGTCGGGGAAGGATTCCCGGGCGTTTATCCTGCAGACCGCGCTGCAGGTGGCTTATGCCCCGCTGACCTTTGAAAAGGCTACTGCCGAACATGCTTTTTTCGGTTTTCGTATCGCCCTGGCCCATATCCAGCATGTGCTGCTTCCCGCCCTGAAAAAACAATATTGGCCGGAGGCCAGCCCGGAGCTGGTTTTGTCAACCAGGGTCGAAGCAAGCGCTTTGGCTGCGCAAAGTTTGCCGCAACTGACTCTGGAGAAGCTGCTGCCCGGGTACGTGCTGGCGGTCAAGGCGCCGCGCCCCGGATATCTTGAGGCGCGAATTCGCAAAGAGCTGCTGGTCAATTACGTGCTTATCGCCGCACTGCTTTTAACCCTGTTTGTGGTCGTGGCCTTGTTTTTTCGTTCCCTGCGCCGCGACATGGAATTGCTGGAACTCAAAAACCGCTTCCTGGACAGCGCCGCCCACACCCTGAAAACCCCCCTGGCGCGCATCCGCATGCTTGCCGAGCAATTGCAGTTGAACTGGCTGAAAAACGATGAACAACGGGCTGTCCAGCCCGGCAGAATTATCGCTGCCGCGGACCGCATGAACGATTTGATCGGCAATTTACTCGATCTCTCGCGCATCGAGGCCGGGCAGAAAACCTACCGTTTCCAGCCGGCGTCTTTGCCGGAAATCGCCAGGCAGGCTTGGGCCGAGGCCCTGCCGTTCCTTAAAGAAAATGGCTTTGCTTGCCGGGTTGAAATAGCTGAAGAGATGCCGGTGTTCGCTGGCGATGCCCGCGCTCTGCGGCTGGTGATCGGCAACCTGATCCAGAACGTGCTCAGCTATTCACCCGATCATAAAGAGATTGAGCTGAAGGTTTACAGCTTTGCTGACGAGGCGGTGCTGGAGGTGGCCGATTGTGGTCTGGGTATTCCTCCGGAACACCACGAGGCTATCTTCAGCAAGTTTTTCAGGGTCGAAAATGACGAAACCGGTACCAGCCAGGGCAGTGGCCTGGGTCTGTTTCTGGTTAAACATGTTGTTGACGCCCATAACGGCCGCATCGAAGTACAAAGCGCAGTGGGGCAAGGATCGAGATTCATCATCCATTTGCCCATGGCCGGGGCCGGGCACCACAGCGAAAAAAAAAGGAAACAATCATGAGCAAGATACTGATCATTGAAGATGACAATACCCTGCTTCAGGGCTTGGCGGAAACTTTGCAGTTTCACGGCTTTGAAACCATCAGCGCCTGCGATGGCCGTTCGGGGCTGGAATTGTATGGCCGGCTGCACCCAGACCTGATCGTGCTTGACATCATGTTGCCCGGATTTGACGGCTATGAAATTTGCAAACAGATACGCCGCCACGACGAAAAGACGCCGATAATCATGCTTACGGCCCGGGACCAGGAAAACGACAAGCTGCTCGGCTTCGAGCTGGGGGCCGACGATTACCTGACCAAGCCGTTCAGCATCAAGGAACTGGTGGCCCGGGTGCAGGCGCTGCTAAAAAGGACAGTACGGGAAAAAGAAGCCCCGACGACCGTCCGCATCGGGGAAGTCGAGGTTTTGTTCCGCCGCTTTGAAATTCACCGTGGCAAACAGACCCTGGACATGACGCCCAAGGAAACCGCGATCCTGCGGCTGCTGGCTGCCCATTCCCCGGAAGTGGTCAGCCGCGATCAGATCATGGATCGGGTCTGGGGCGATGAATATGATCCGTCACCCAGGACTATCGATAATTTCATCCTCAAGCTGCGCCAGAAGATCGAATTCGACCCGGCCCGGCCCGAACATCTACTAACCGTGCACGGGGCCGGCTACAAATTGATCATTTGAATGTGGTATGCTCGAACTCATCCCCCAACCACCCGCGTTGCGGGATGGTATCGCCAGATGCCTCGCCGGGACTCGGCATGGCGATACGTACCTTCTCTTGGGAAGAGAAGGGGCGCAGGAGGCTTACCCCTCTCTTTGGGAAGAGAGGGGTTGGGGTGAGTTGTTGATTAGATCAAACTATCATGAATTCATCTTTCAGCAGGCTGCGGCCGTG
>SPCN01000312.1 GCA_004525465.1 Chrysiogenales bacterium
AACGGTCTCTTTACTTGCGGTCCGGTAGTCAAAAGATAAGCCTGACACGTTCTTTGTTTAAAAGCGGCTGGAAGATTCTTCCAGCCGCTTTTTTTTTGTTGGTTAATTTTTCGGCAAGCGGCGTCAAATATTTGTTCTTTCTGCGCCTGGCCTATTTTTTGTTTCTGCTGGCGCTGTTTTATTTCTGCCGCCGTTTCGATCTGAAAAGGCTTCTGGCCCCGATCAGCGCCGGCATCGCCGTCGTCGTCTTCCTTTACGGCATTGCCCAGAAATTCATCCTTTTTCCCATGATCCTGAACCAACCGGGTGCGCTGCAATCATTTTATGCCCAGGCCATGCGCACTCGCGTGGCATCGGGGCGCATTTTCTCGATCTTCCCCCTGCCCACGCTCTATGCCATGGTCTGCGGCCTGCTGCTTATATTTATTGTCCACTATTTTTATCAGACCCGGGGCCGCGGCCGTGTCTTCTGGTTTTTCCTGCTGCTCCTTGGCGCATTCAACCTGGTCCTGACCCAATCCTTCGGCGGCATCATTTTCTTCACCCTGGCCGTGTTGTTTTATCTTTTCGTTTCGGGTGTTTTTAAAATCAGGTACCTGGCGCCGCTGCTCATGGTCCTGGCCCTGGTTTTTTTCACGGTCACGGCCCTGCGCTTTTCTGAAGCCCGGGAGCTGGCCCCGCTCAAGCTGCGCTTTGCCAACTGGCTGCAGGCCGGCCGCGTGATCGCCGCGGCGCCATTGCTGGGCGTGGGACTGGGCAATTACGAGGCCGCGGTGCCGGCGCACATTGATCCGGGCGAACCCGCCTCCATCTATGCCCATAATTTTTTTCTGCAGCTGGCGGCCGAATCGGGACTCCCCCTCTTCCTTGTGCTGATCGCCGTTTCCTTTCCTTTTCTCAAGAGAAACCTGGCGAGCTTTTTGCGTCCCGAAAACGCCCTTTTCGCGGCGGCGGCCATTCTGATCATGCTTTTCAATATTTTCGACGTGGGCAATTACTTTTTCGCGGCCGGGATCAGTTTTGCCGTGGTGTTTTCCCAGCTCTTCAGGGTGGATGGCCCGGCGCGGCTGCGCCATGCCGTCGCCATGGCCCTGTTGGCGGTCGTGCTGCTGGTCAATGAAGCCGGTGCCGCCCAACAGCGCACCGCCGACCTGTGGCTCGGCCGCCAGGACTTGGTCCAGGCCGAAGCCCAATACCGCCGCGCCCTGGCTCTCAGTCCCTTGGCCTACCGCTCCTGGCTGGGGCTGGCCCATATTGCCTGGCAGCAAAATGATTTTTCCAAGGCCGAGCGGATTTTGAAAAAGGTGTTGCAAATTTACCCGAAACAAGCGTATGCCAATTACCGGCTTTCGCAAGCGGCCCAGCGCCGCGGCGCTTACCTGACAGCGTTGGTTCACGCCCATCAGGCAGCCGCCGCCGACAAGAAAAACAAGGAATACCAGAGGTGGTATGAATTTATTCAAGCAAATTTTGCCAGGTAGTCCGCGCTTTCAGGAAGTTGAATTTTCAGTCCTTTCAGGGTGGGCACTGCTCTTTCCCGTCAAGCAATCCTATTTGTATTTTCTTGGCTTCGCTTTATTGCTGGCTGCCTTTACCTTGCGGAAAGTCGTCACGCTTAAAAATATCACCCTGACCCGTTTTTCCTTTTTTCTGCTCTTGTTCAATGCCCTGTTCATCTTCAGCACTTTTTTTTCACCGCATCCTTTCAAGTCGCTTTTGTTTATCGGCGATATTCTCCTGGTGTCGCTGTGGTTCATTCTGTTTTATTTGGAAAAAAGCGACACAGGCCGCATGCTGCGTCTGCTGGCCGTGCTGATTTCAGTTTCGTCCCTGGTCGTGCTGATTTTCTTTGTATTGCGGGGCGGCCGCGGTCCGGCCGAACAAATTTTTAAAAATCCCATCCTGCAAGGCATTGTTTCGGCGTTGGCTGCCCTGGTTTTCCTCCATGCCCTGCTGCAAAAATACAATCATGCCGATGCCGCCCTGCTGGGGCTCAATTTCGCGGCCGTGATCATCAGCGCCTCCAAGGCTGCCTTCCTGGGACTGGCGCTATTCGCCGCGGCCATGATCCTGTCTCGCAGGAAGCGCTGGCTGGTTTATTTTGCCGCTGTCCTGGTGCTGCTGGTGCTGTTGCCCAATCCCCTGCGGCGCATGGTGGGGCATTCGCTGTACCAGGACCCCTATGTCTTGAACCGGCTGGATATATGGAGCATGTCGGCGCGCATGTTCCGCCATCATTTTTGGACCGGGGTAGGTCCCGACCTGTTCATGGAGGCGGCCGGGCGCTTCAATTTTCCCCAGGAAAAGGGGCCGTCGCGTTACGGCAAAGTTCCCGAGTCGCCGCACAGTGATTACTGGAAGATCATCGCTGAGAACGGTTTGCCCGGCCTGGTCCTGGTCCTGGCCTTCCTCTTTTTTGCCATCCGGCGCATGCTCTCCCCCCCCTGGTTCGATCTAGCGAAGCTGCTGCTGGGTTTTTTGCTGCTGCAGATGCTTCTCATCAATTATATTTTTAATTTTTTCTTCATTCTGATTTTCTTTTTGCTGATGCATGATTTTCTTTATCGCAGTCACAGATTTGTATCAATCCAGCCCGGCTTTCGGGTCTTTTTTTCGTCTTTGCTTGTTTTTTTGCTGGTGACGCTGTACTTGTTTCCTTTTTTCGCGGACCGCAGCCTGGATGAGGCGTCCAGGGAAAAAAACATTGTACGCCGTTTTGCCCTGCTCAAGCGTGCGGCGCTTTTCAGTCCCCTGGACGAAAGGGTGCCCCTGGCCAAAGCTGAAGTCCTGGGTGTTTTCGCCAGAACTCAAGCCAACCTGGAGGCCTGGACTGACGCCGTGGCCAACCTGCGTTTGGCCCAAAAAATGAATGGTTATGGCAATGCCGCCCTTTTATTGGAATCGGCATTGTTCAGGGAGTTTTTGGCCAAACCGATCCAGTACCCGGCTTCGGGTGAAGAGATACTGGCGCCCCTGCGCCGGGCCGAAAAAAATGATCCCTTCAAGCCGTTTTTAAAACTGCAGCAGGCGGTTATCCTGCTCGAGCTCGGACGTCTTCAGGAAGCCCGGCTCCTGGCGTCGGCCGCCCTGGATCTTGAACCTGAATATGTGGCGGCAATTGTGTTCATTCATAAACTGGACGGACTGCCGGCTGCGGACCCTGTCCTGCAAAGGCGGCTGGC
>SPCN01000029.1 GCA_004525465.1 Chrysiogenales bacterium
ACCGTTTCGTAGGGGATCTTGTATTCATCGAAGACATAGCGCAGCCAGCCCTCGGTCATGTTGTGTCCCCAGTTTTGATACAGCCCCACCTTGAAGGGCCGGAGGCGGCGCAACTGCTGCAGCGATAATTTCTTCCTGGAGGTCAGTGTCAGCGGGGCTTCGGAGTGGATGCTCTTTAAAATTTCCAGGGCTTCACTTTTTTTGACCAGGAAGGAACCGCTTGAGAAATCGGGGCAATCGATGTTGCGGTAAACCGTTTTGCCCTTGCCCAGCAGTTCAAAGGCGGCCCGGTAGGAATGGTTGGCGCGGGAATCGAGGACGATGTATTCTTCAAGCTCCTCCGGGAATGGATTTATGGCAAAATGCGCGGCTTGGACCGGTTCCATCATGGCTTTCAGGGGTTCGTTCACCGGGACGGATTTGATTCCCATGCCTACAGGCAACGTCCAGGCCGCCATATCATAGGGAAGTTCAGGCTCGGCTTTGAGGTTTTTGCGGATGTCGGGATAGTGCTGGTTTTCAAAAATATTTTTCACGAAAGCGCGGTAGGGTTGGGCCAGGGGAACCACATAGGATCTTTTGTCGAACATGGTGTCGCCGACCCGCAGCGGGTGAGTAAGCTGAAAAACCCGGATATTCGATTTCAGCAGGATGCGGATAAAACGCTCGGCTGCGGTCGGGTCATGTTGCTGGCGCGGAACGATGAAAGCGTAGGGCGCTTCGCTCTCGCCCTTGGTGATGCTTTCGCGGGCGATCTGATAGGTATTGAAAAGCAGTTCTTTCCTCTGGCGCGCGGCGCTGTTCAGCACCGACAGCGTGGCTTGCAGGTCGTAGGTGACCAGGTCTGAAAGCCGCCACCAGCCGCCTTTCCAGGGGTTGGGACTGAAGATCCGTTCTTCGTTTTTAAAACTCTCGCCGCTTTCTACTTCTTCGGGTTCGATGTAGATCGGACTGGCCAAGCGCGTCGATGCGCCTTCAAAGAGAATACCGGGAATGTTATGGAACCAGGCCGAATCGTCAAGCGAACCGATCCACCAGCCGGTGAAGTATCCCCGTGAAGCGACGCCCTTCAGGTTCAGCTTTTCCAGGTCATAACCTATACGCGATCCGATCAGGTTAATGGTGCGCCAGACCAGAGGGTGGACGCCGGGCGTGGGCGGATCCTGATAGGGCGGTATGAAAAAACGGTCGCTGCTGCTTCCCATCTGGTGTTCGTCGACAAGAATCTGCGGGAACCATTTTTGATAAAGTTCTTTAACGATGAGTTCTGTTTCTTTTAAACTGATCTTGAACCAGTCGCGATTATTGTCATGACCGGCGTACCAGTGATACAGATATGGCGTTCCGGTACCTTCATATTCCGTGCCCTTGGTTTTATTGTACCATTCCACTTCCATGATCTGGCCATCGGGATTGACCGAGGGAAACAGCACCAGGATGACGTTTTCCAGAATATCTTGAATGTCTCCGCCTGTGCCGGCAGCCAGGAGGTATCCCAGTTCCATGGCCATCTGCGTAGAGGCGATCTCGGTGGAATGCAGGTTGCAGGTGACGAAAACGATGGCTTTGCCGCTGGCGGCCAGCTGCTCGGCCGCGGCCGCTTCCACTTCACCCTGTGCCAGCTTGCGGGTGATGTTTGTATATTTTTCCAGCTCTTTCAGATTGCTTTCGTTGGATATGACGGCCATGAACAAATCGTTGCCCAGGGTGGTTTTTCCCAAAGTGAATGTTTTCAGCCGCGGTGATTCCCGGCTCAACTGCTCAAAATAGGCTTTAATCTGGTTGTAATGAGCCAGGTTGCGGTCGCTGCCCGGTTTGAAACCAAGGAATTGTTCGGGGGTTTGCAATGGCCATGCCAGCGTGGCCAGTGTGAACAAGATCGCGCCGAAAAACAATGGTTTTTTCATCATGCCTCCTTCAAGAGCGGATTATAATCCCTGAAAGAGATGATTTGCAAGCGCAGTTCATTTTTTGCCCGGGTCGCCGGCATGATTGACAAAAACGCCGCCGCTAATTATAATGTTACCTTGATTCGAGCCGGAGTGGCGGAATTGGCAGACGCATCAGACTCAAAATCTGACGGGGTTTATCCTTGTGAGGGTTCGATTCCCTCCTCCGGCATTTTTTCCTTCCCGCAGTGAATTAATCCAGGTTGCGTTGTTCCACCATCCCCTTTTCCCGAAAAAATACGGAGATGATGGTATAGGGGACATTCTTGTCGCCCACAATGGCGCTGATTGTGCTCTGGGTGACGTGCAGCAAATCGAAGTTGGGCTTAAGCCACTCGTTGATTTTTTTTTCCAGCTCGGCCCCCTGCCCGGAAAATATTTTGAAGTTCATGATTAACCCCCGTTGTCTTCGCCGGGAATTATACCACAGGCGCAAAATTCAGGAAATGATTTTCAGCGCCCGCGGCACCGAGGCGAATTCGAGATTGTGAAATTGGCGGGGGCGCGCATTTTCGCTCAGGACTTCGCCGTCGATCTGGATGGTGAAAGGCTTGTCGGAACTGACCGTAAATTGCGGGGCCTGGATGGTGATTACTTCCTTTTTATCGGCGAAAGCGGCGGGAGGAGTCAGAAGTGTGATATAGGCCAAACGGGAAAAAGAGCATTTTTTCACCAGGAAAGCGTCCAACAGGCCGTCGTCGGTGCGCGCCCGCGGCGAAGTCATTTTCCCGGCCGCGTAATAGCGGATGTTGTTGAAAACGGCCAGCATGAATTCGCCGCTGATGCGGCCTTTATCAAATTCCACATCCAGATTGAGCGGGACCTCGGCCGAACGGCAGGCCTGCCAGCCGCCGCGGATGCCGGAAATGGTCTGGTACTTTCCCAGACGCGGGCTGCGCTTGACCACCTGTTCGACATACTGGTTGACCAAGACGGCCAGGCCGATTGAGGCCTGGCCCGGGTAATAGCGCAGAATTTTCCTGCCCTCGCGGACTACGCCCAGGTCGATCTGCCGCGATAGGTTGCGGCGGATGGCCCGGCAGGCCTTTTTCAGGGAGTGGATATCGAACTCCTTGACCACGTCGTTGCATGAGCCCAGGCCGATCATGCCCAGGGTGTTATCTGCTTTCAGGCGCATCAGTTCATTGATCACGATCAACAAGGTGGTGTCGCCGCCGGCGGCAACCAGGGTCGGATAATCCGCGGCTGTCACTTTGACCAGGTCACGCAAGTCGTCCTCGTGGCGCGATTCGAACCAGTCACAGGCGATACCCTCTTCCTTCAGGCATTTTTGCAATGTCCGGCGTTTCAGTTCAGCCCGGCCTTTGCCGGCGCTGGGGTTGAATAAAATGGCGATCTTTTCCATCAATGTGCGCCCAGTTCCGCAAGCACATTGACCGCCTGGTTGACCCGGTCGGCGACAAAAAGGACATAGCGGATATCGACATGTATGGAACGGCTGAGGTCGGGTTGGTAATAGAAGTCGCTGTCAAGCGCTTCATAATTGCCATCAAAGAGCACGCCGACCAACTCAGCGCGTTCATTGAGCACCGGGCTGCCCGAATTGCCGCCGGTGGAATCATTGCTGGTCAGGAAATTGACCGGGACGTCACCTAAAAACGGATCGTTGTAGCGGGCCCGGCCAGGGCCATTGATTGCCGTGACCATCTTGGCATCGAGGTCAAATGGAAATTTACCACTGTTTTTGGCAAACATGCCGCTTAGGGTAGAGAAGGGGGCGTAGCGGACGGCGTCGCGGGGCGTGTATCCTTCGACGCGGCCGTAGCTGAAACGCAGGGTGGAATTGGCGTCAGGATAATAGAGCGCTTGCGGGTCCAGACCCATCATGGCTTCGATATACAGGGGTTTGAGTCGGAGCCAACTGCCCTCAATGATGTTTTTACGGCGATTGAAGGCGTCGATATCGGGTTGAATTTTGCCGGCCAGGGAGATGAAAGCGTCCTGGGTCGCGGCCAGGGTTCTGGCATCGGCGGCGAACATTTTCAGTTTAAAATCCAGATCAGCAAGGCGCGTGTTGCTGTAGAGCGCATCGACAAAAGCGGCGATCTTTTCGCGGCGGCCCTTACCGGCTGCGTGCTGGATTTCTTTGGACAGGCTTTTGAAGGCGCCGGCGCTGTCGGCAGCCAAAAGTTTATCCAGGAAAAAAGATAAAATCGCTTGGTCGGTGGCCAGGTCGAGATTTTTCTGGCTGACCTGCATTCGTTCTTTTTTAACGGCCATGTCGCGTTCCATGAACCCGCGTTCGCGATAAAGGTCTTTTTTAGTCTTCTCATGGCTCCACTTTTTCAGGGTCAGCGCCCAGTTGAGCAGCCGGCAACCGCGGGTCAACCAGCTATAAATGGTGTTCAGCGATATGATTTCCCGCTCTGCCGTGTTCAGGCTCTCGATGTCGCCCAGCAACCCAGCGAATTTTTTCTGCAGTGTGGGTTTGGCCGCGATGAAAGCGGCCAGCTGTTTTTCCTTGGCCAGCTTGAATTCGAAGACCTGGTTTCTTTGCAGTCCGGCCAGCAGGCCGCGGTTGTTCTTGATCGAATTGTAGAGCCCCTGCAACATGCCGGCGTTCTTGATCTTCACTGCTTCGTTGGCCGTCGAACATTTTTCGAGCAGTTCGATATATTGGGCCAGCAAAGCGATGCGTTCAGGATAATTGGCCTGGACCTGGCTGCCGATCTCGGCGGCAGTGCACCAGCGTTTACTGGTGCCGGGATAGCCCAGGATCATGGTGAAGTCACCGGAACGCAGGCCGGTTTTGGCGACAGGGAAATGATGCAGCGGCCGGTAAGGGACGTTGTCCTTGGCCCAGTCGGCCGGGCGGCCGTCTTGGCCCACGTAAGCGCGTAGAAAAGAAAAATCGCCGCTGTGGCGCGGCCACATCCAATTGTCGATCTCGCCTCCGTAGGCGCCGATGGAACGAGCCGGAACGTAGACTACCCGCATGTCCCTTATTTTGAAGTAGGTGACCAGGTAGAATTCCCTGCCGCTGTAGAAGCGGGCGACGGAGCATTCGTTGCCCGGGATC
Organism: Chrysiogenales bacterium; assembly: GCA_004525465.1. Classification (GTDB taxonomy): domain Bacteria; phylum Acidobacteriota; class Aminicenantia; order UBA2199; family UBA2199; genus UBA2199. The sequence continues at coordinate 4,990 of SPCN01000029.1, forward strand.
TTCTCACCGTCCCGGATCAGTTCCTGGGATATCTTTTCGATCAGGCGCAGGCGCTTCTGCGGGTTGAGGCCCGGGCGCAAGGCCGCTTGGAAGCGGAAGGTGACGTTCTCAAAACCGCTCATGATCCTGACATTGTAGCCGGGGGCCGGTATTTCTTCGCTGCGGTCGCTGGCCAAAAAGCCGTCGCGGATGTAATTGTGCTGCGGAGAGGACAGGCTTTGCACGGCGCCGAAAGCCACGTGGTGGTTGGTGATGATCAGGCCGTCGGCGGAGACAAACGCGCCGCTGCCGCCGCCCAGGCGGACCACGGCCATGGCCAGGCACTTTTTCCCGGGTTGCCAAATGTCGGCCGGGTCAAACTGGCAGCCCATGGCCTTCATGTCGGCGGTCAGGCCGGCCGTAATGCCGTCCAGGCGGAACATTCCTTCCTTGGCGGTCAATGATAATGCGCTGAAGAGGATGAGAATGATAATGGCTTTTGATCGCATGCGCGGCTCCTATTCCGGCCCGGGAGTTAAATTGGATTATATCTTGTTCAGGGGTGAATTACAACCGGCCGCGCCTGCCGCGCGCGGGGGAATTGCAAACAGTTTCCGCTTGTGCTATGAAATATCCAGGCGGAAAAGAACGCTCCGCGAGAGGGAGAGAATTCATTTTTCTTAGGCAGGGACTTAAGAAAAAAGGGGACAAGCCATGAAAGAAAAACTGAAAACATTGGCCCAGCACTGGATGAGCGAGCTGTGGCAAAAAGGGAACGCCGCCGCGGTCGGCGAAATGCATTCAGCCAATTTTATTGATTGGGCGCCGGGCCGACGCAAGGGCGACCGTGACGGCTTTGCGGGCGGCGTGAAGGATTTTTACAAGGCCTTTCCCGATTTCTACGCGGCCGTGGAGGAGATCCTGATCGATGAGGCTCTGGAACAGGTCGCCATCCGTTGGGCCGGCAGCGGCACCCATCTGGGAGCCTATCTCGGGGTCGAACCGACCGGCAAGCGCATTGCTTTTCGCGGTATCGAGATCCTGACCGTCAGCATGGGCAAGATCAGCGAACGCTGGGGAGAATGGGACGGCATGGATCTGCTGCGCCAACTGGGCATATGGAAAGGCTAAGGCCAATCGGGTGCGGTTTACGATAAAAAGAATGAAGCGGGCGGAACTGGCAAAGCTGAGAGCAGCCGGGCCCGGGAGGAGAATGACGAATGCGGCGGCGTAATTTTTTAAGGCTGGTTCCGGCGGGGGCCGTGGCCGTTGACATCGGCTGGGGCGGAAAGCGGAATGCCGCGGGCGAAAAACCCGAAGCGGTTACGCGCGAGAAGGTCAGGCAGGCCATGCTGTGCATGCAGCGGGATGCCTGGGAGCAAGGCGTGGCGGCCCAAGCCCTGCTGGAAACAGGTGAGCGCGACCTGGTCATACTGCTGGCCAGGGAGGCCGCATTGCGCCAGGATGCCGATGGCCGCCTGGCAACGATCAGTTGCTGGGCCGGGGTGACCGACCCGGCGGCCAACGGCCAGGCGGTTTTGTGGGCTGCGGCTGAAAGCAAGGATGCCAAACTGAGGGCGGCAGCCGATAAAATGCTGGATTACCTGTTGAGCAAGGCGCCCCGGACCGCTGACGGCACATTATACCATGTTTCCGACAAGCCCCAGGTGTGGGTCGATTCACTTTTCATGGCGCCACCGTTCCTGGCTTATGCAGGACAGCACGGGGAAGCGCTCAAGCAGATCGATGGCATGCGCCGCCGGTTGTGGAGCCAGGAAAAAAAACTTTTTTCCGCTATTTGGGATGAAAACAGCCAGACATTTGAGCGCCGGGACTGTTGGGGAGTGGGCAACGGCTGGGCGATCTGCGGCATGACCCGGGTCATCCAACTCCTGCCCGGGGAGATGGCCGCGGAAAAAAAACGTCTATGCGGCTATGTGCGCGCGGCGCTTGAAGGCTGTTTGAAATACCAGCGGCCCGACGGACTTTTTCACGACGTGATCGATGATCCCGGCTCTTTTATCGAGACCAACCTGGCGCAGATGCTGGCTTATGCCATATACCGGGGAGTGCAAGGCCGCCGGCTGCCGCCAGCCTATCTGTGCCAGGCGGAAACCATGCGTCTGGCTGCCTGGAGCAAGGTAGACCAATATGGATTCGTCCAGGGCGTATGCGGTTCGCCCGACTTCTCTTCTCCCGGCACCGCAACCGAGGGGCAGGCTTTTTTCCTGCTAATGGAAGCGGCCCGCCGGGACTGCTTTGGTTCCGGGTCCTGTTTTTGAAGGCCCAACCGGGGAAGAAGGCTGGGGAAGCGATAGCATCGGCGGTTTTCTGTGGAGCGGCCGCTTGGCTACTGATGGTCTCGCCGAATTTCGCTGCCTGAATCCCGGCCGGTCTTCAATCCCTGGCCAGCAGCTTCCGGGCGGTTCGCCGTTGTTCCTCGCTGAGGTCCTGGGAGTGCTTTTCCATGGCTGTAGCCAAAGCGGAGAGAGCGGACTCGCCATCTCCTTTTTTGGCCAGGATCAATGCCAGATGAAAAAGATAGCGGCCATCCTCTTTTTTTGCAATCGCTTCCCGCAGCAGGCTTTCGGCTTCAGCCAGGTCCCCGGTCTGAGCCGATAGAGCGGCGACATTGAACAGCAATTCCGGGTTCCTGTCGCTGGCTTCACCATGGAGTATCTGGCGGTAGACACGCAAGGCTGCGCCGATATTTTTATCCAGCAAAAACAATTCGGCGAGTTTTTTTTTCACGGCGACATTGTTGGGTTCGAGCTTTTCAACTGCCTGCAAAAATTCCAGCGCCTTGTCCGTTTGCAGCCGCTTTTCGGCGATCTCCGCCTTTATAAGCAGCGAAGCGACACTGCCAGGATCATCCTGAAGGATCAGGTCGGCCAGTGACTGGGCCGGTTCGATTTTGCCCGTCTGCAGATGCAGGCGGGCCAGGTTAATGCGGAAATGGTTCTCCATGGCCGTGCCGCGAAAAACGATCAAGGCATGGTTCAAGTGGTTCAACGAGCTTTTCAGGTCCTGTTTTCGCTTGTATATCATCGTCAGCATCATGTAAACCGAGGGGAGCTTGTTTTCCGGATCTTTGACCATGGCTTCCAGCTCGCGCTGGACCTGGTCGATTTTCCCCTGCGCCATTTCCCGCCCGAATTCCTCCAGGCGGTTGGACAGGCGAATGCCGTCCTTCGGATCCTGGCCCTTGGTGCCGGCCTTGGAAAATGAAGATATATATCCCAATGCTTGCAATTGCTTTTTATCGGTGCTGGAGAGTTCCATGCGCCCGGAGCCGCTTTGCTTGCCGTGCTGACTGACGAATTCGGCCAGTTGGCTGTCCATTTTCCTGGCCAGGGCGTTTTTTTTCAGTAAAAGGTTCTGCTTTTCTCCAGGGTCGGCGCTCAGGTCATACAGCTCCGCCTTGGGCAGGGAGAGATACTTGTAGCCGCCGGAGATCATTCCCGTCAGCGGCGCCCAGTTGTTTTCCTCATTGCCGTACATGCTCTCCAGGTAAACTTGGCGTGGGGCACTTTCCCGTTTGCCTTCAAACAGTGGTTTCAATGACCGGCCCTGGATCTGTTCGGGAACGGGCATGTCCAGCAGCTCCAGGATGGTCGGCATGATGTCGATGAGGCGTACCCGGTCCGTTACCAGGCTTGGCCGGCTGAGCCGTTTCGGGTTCGAAAAAATCAACGGCACCCTGACATCTTCCTCGTAGCAGAATACGCCGTGCCCGTATTCCTCATGTTCGCCGAACGCTTCCCCATGGTCGCCGGTGACAACGACCAGGGTGTTTTCTATCAGCCCTTTGTCTTTGAGGTCCTGCAGCATTTGTCCGATGATCGAGTCGGTAAAGGCGATTTCGCCGCGATAGGGATCGCCGGGGAAGCGCTTGGCATGCTGGGCAGGAGGGGCGTAGGGCTTGTGCGGGTCATACAGGTGGACCCAGAGAAAAAACGGTTCCATTGATTCTTTGGCCATGAATTTTTCGAATTTTCTGTAGACGCGGTCGGCGGGGATCTCGGAATCGAAATCGCCGGCCAGTTCGTCGCTGCGCAAGGTGTCGTCATACCAGTCAAAACCATTATTCAATCCAAATTTGCCCATCAGCACGTAAGCGGCCACCAAGGCGCCGGTCCGGTATCCCTTTTCCTTCAAGAGTCGGGCCAAGGTTGCTTCATCGCTGCTCAAGCGGTAAAAACCGTTGTTGCGCACACCGTGGGTGATCGGCAACCGTCCGGTGAATAGCGAGCAGTGGGACGGCAGGGTGAGGGGCACTGACGTATAGCAGTCGCGGAACACGATGCCCTTGCGGCAAAGGTCGTCAAGTACAGGAGTCTGCGCTTTTTTGTCGCCGTAGAAACCCACATGATCAGCGCGCATGGTGTCGATAGTGATCACCAAAACGTTCATCCTCTCCATGGCGCTTTTTTGCCTGCAGCAGGGGATGATGGCAATGGCCAGCAGCACAATGAAAATGATTTCGGCTGATACTCGTTTTTGCATGTTAGGAATTATATGGAATTAAAGGCATGTAAACAAGAAGGGGCTCCCGGGGGAGCCCCTTCTTGAGGATCTAAAAGGAGGATCAGAAGTAGAGGTTCACGCCGAACATGAACAGGCCGGGGTTGAGGATGCGGGTGGGATTGCCGCGGTTGGCAGAACCAAGGGTGGTAACCTGATTGAGGGTGGTGTTGTTGTTGGTGATGTTCATGCCGTCCACGTGCAGCACGGCGCGCGTGCCTTCCGAGAACCTGATCTCGCGTTGCAGGCTCAGGTTCAGGGTCCACAGCGTCGGCAAGCGGGTGTCACCGAGTTTTTTGCCCTGCATCATCATGTTTTTGCCGGCATAGCGCGCGTCGAAGAGGTTGACCGGGTAACCTTCGCGGGCCGCGAACGAGGTCGAAATATCAAAACCGAACGGCAACTTATACAGGGCCGACAGTTTGACCATCCAGCGGGCATTGGTCAGAACTCCGGTCATGCCCGAGCCGCCAGCGGTCGGGGCGAAGGCGCCTTTGTTGAAATAGTCGAAGTTGGTCAGGTCCAGCTCTTCGTCACGGGACAGGTTGTCCGACCAATCGGCATAGGTGAAGGACAGGTCGCCCATCCATTTGCTGGTCAGTTTTTTGGTAAACAGCAGTTGCAATGCCATATACTGGCGGTAGCGATCTTTGTAGTTGGTGCGGTAGAGGCCGATCTGGTCGAAGCGGTTGCGGGACCAGGCTTCGCCTTGGGTTACCGGATCGATGCCGGCCAATGTCCAGTCGGCTTTGGATTCCAGCGTGTTGTCGGACCAGATCCTGAGGTTGCGCTGGATGTTGGTGCTTTTTTTGTAAATGCCCTGGATGGAGACGGCCATGTCATCGCTCAGCGCGTGCTCGTACTGGAGAATGAGTTCGGTCATCAGCGGTGATTTGAAGTCGGGATCGAATCTGTTGGAGCTTTGGGTGTTGTTGGGATCCGTGTAATCGAAGCCCTGGAAGGTGATGATCGGATAGTAGCCGCCGTAGAAGCTGTACAGCGGATCGTACGGCTGGACTGGCCAGTCGCCGCCCCAGGTTTCGGGATTGGCGTTCTGCATGTCGATGATCTGCTGCGGGGTCAGCACGGTGATCTCATTGAGTTGAGGACTGCCGTCGTGGTTGGCGTCGCTCCAGGGAAGGCGCATGAAATGCGAACCGGCATTCCAGATAAAAGTGGCCAGGATGGTGCCGGCCGGCTGGCTGTACCTGGCTGCCGACAGTTTAAGAACGTTCTTGCCGTTGCCGCTGATATCATAAGTAAAGGACAGGCGCGGGGCCAAGGTCGTCCATTTGGCCGGGGAGTCTATGGCCGGAAGATCGCGGGCGCCGACAAAAGGTTCCAGGGCCGGGATGGTCGCGCCGTCGAGGGTGAAACCCTTTACATTCTTGGAATTCAAGCGGCCCCATTCTGAGTCATAGCGCAAACCAAAGCTGACCACGAGCTTGTTGAAAGCGATGGTGTCCGAGAGGTAGCCGGACATACGGAAAGTCGTCGTGTCGGTCGGGCCGTTGGTGGCGATCAGCACGGTATCGGGCCAAGTGAAGCCTTCCACTGGGGCGATATCATTGAACTGGCTTGTGTACAGCACGCCGCGCATGTTCGTGTAATACTGGTCGGTCATGGTATGGTTCGAAAAATAATCGACCCCGAAACGGATCTCGTGGTCGCCGCCCAGCTTGTTTTCGACGAACAGGTTGCCGTCGAGAATGAAGTTATCGGTGATGCGGTTGATGTCCTGCCACAGATAGCCGCCCGAGGCATAAAACCCGGCCGGGTTGTCGAATCTGAATGTCATTTCCGGGCCGACGACCATCCTGTTGGCCGCGTCGAAGGTGGATGAATTGGGATGCAGGTTGAAGGGATTGGTGGTGTGATTGTACTTGACGCTCAACAGCAAGTTGCCCAGGGTCTGCTGCAGGCTACCCATCCAGGTGTAGCCGGGGCCGGACTGGCGCCACAGGGTACCTACTTCCTGGTATTCCGAACCCCAGTCAGTACGGTTCCACTTCTGCTTGTTGTTGTTGTGCATGGTGAAGTCGGCCTGGGTGTTGCCAAGGTTTGCGGTCAGCTTGGCATAGGAGGAATTAAGCAGGGTGGTGTCTTCCAAACCCGAGGTGGTTTTGGAATGGATGTCCTGGATGGACCAGGAGCCGGCGAAAAACAGTTTGTCCTTGATGATCGGACCGCCAATGTTGAGACCATACTGGTAGAGGCGCAGGACGCCCGGGGATGTGTAGCTCGAAGGCAGACCTTCCTTGGTTTTGGGGGTGAATTCCCAGCGTTCATCTTCGGCAGAAAGGTGGAAATCGCCGGAGAATTTGTTGCCGCCCTTTTTGGAGACGAAATTCAGTTGGACGCCGCCGGTCTGGGCCGTAATGTCGTTGGAAGCGAGAGAGACCTGAATCTCGTCGTAGGCGTTGGGATCGAGGTAGGCCGGAGCGCCGAAAGCTGAAACATCGGTGACATTGGAACCGTCGATGTTCCAGGCCACGTCGTTTGAGACGCCGCCCTGACCGTAGAAACCAGACTGCTGGCCCGACTCGTTGCCGCCGACGTCCTCGCGGTCGACCATCATGCCCGGGATCAAGTTGATGATGGACCATGGATTACGCGCTTGGGGCAAGCGGTTGATGTCTTCTTTGGAGATGTTGACGCCCACGGAAGTCTTGCGAGTGTCGACGATGTTGGCCTGGGCCATGACCACGATCTCTTCTCTGATGGTCGTGGTTTCCATGGGCACGGTCAGGGTGACGTTCTTGCCGACATACATGCGGATGCCCTTGCGGATGACGGTCTTGAAACCATCAAGCTCGAATTTGAGCTCGTAGTTCGCCGGGGGCAGGCCGATGAAGCGGAAATTGCCTTCCTCCGATGTGACCGCCTTTTTGGTTGCGCCCACGTCGCCGCTAAGGGTCACGGCAACGCCGGGAATGGCCGAACCGTCGGGCAGGACCACGGTGCCGTAGATATCGGACGTGGATGATTGCTGGCCGAAAGCCAGCGCCGACAGTACCGCCACTGCGAATAACAGTGTAAGTAACTTTTTCATTTTTTCCTCCTTGAAAAAAGTTTTCACTAAGTGGCAGCATTAAGTATGCCAAGCCGGGTAATTTCCCTTGTTTTAAAAAAAAGATGCAAAAAAACAAAAAATCGGGACAAAGTGAAAAAAATCAGGGACGAACGACGGGAAGTCCGGGGCAGCGTTCGCTCAAGTCGGTCTGATTTCAAAAGATTGAATTTCTCATTCAAAAAAGCAAATCCATTTCAAGGCTCTGCAAGGGTTTCGTTGAAAACAGTTTGTGGGTCTTATACAATGAGGGCATGAAAAAAACATTCTGGATCGCCTTGGCCGTGCTAGCGGCTGCTTGTTTTTTAGGCGAACCGGTTCGCTTGGCCGCATTTTCACAATCTGAACTTGAAAACATGGTTCCGGAAGGGTTCAAACTTTCTGTGCCGCTGCAGTATTATGGTACGGCTGAGAACAAAATGGCGGACGGCTCCATTTTCGACTACATGGATGGCGGCGGTGTGGTTTATCTGGAACGGGGATTCAGGGAAATGGTTCATGGTGAGTACCGTGACCAGCACGGCAACGCTGTCGTTCTCGACATTTTTTCCATGACCAAATCCGAACAAGCGCAAGCCGCCCTGAACGATGAACGCATTTGCCCGCCGGCGGGAACGCCGCTGAAATCGGACTTCATCGGTGTGGCCCATCGTTTCCCCCCCGACTATTATCTATATTTTTGCCAAGGCAACCGCCTGGTCTATCTTCATGTCAGCAACGATGCGCTGGCGGAGATGCTGAAGCGTTTCGCCGTCCGCGTTCAGAAGTTTTGTGCCAAGGAGAAAAAATGAACATGCGAAAACCGATTTTTTTTATTCTGTCGGCTTTACTGGTCCCGCTTTTCCAGCAAAGTGCCACCGCCGCGGTGAAGGTGGTTCTCGCCCGCAACCCCCGCGCCATCAATGAGCGCAATGTCTGCAATGCGCTCGAGACCGCCCGGCTTTTTGACCGGGCGCTTCTGGAATTGACCGCTGCGAAAACACATGAGGAAGCCTGGAAAATGCTTGGTCTCATCGCCAGCGACACGGTGGCCATAAAATTGAACTGTAACAATTGGACCATTGCACTCAATCCCCACCGCGAATTGATCGATGCCTTGTGCCGCAGCCTGCAATCCGTCATCCCGGCCAACCGCATCATCATCTATGACAATCCCGAAGCCGCGTTGATCAAGAGCGGATTTTCTATCAATCGCTCCGCTGTGGGTGTGCGTTTTTTTGGAACCGATCACGGTGATGGTTTCGATGCCGGCGAGCGTCTGACCAGGATCATCTCCGCCACCGCCAGCAAGGTCATCAATCTGGCTTCCCTGAAATGTGTTGAAGAAGACATGGTGGCCAGCCTGTTTTTAAAGAACCACATTGGTTCGCTGCTTCCGGAAGACATGCCCAAATGCCACAATGATCCCGATTTTCTGGCTGAAGTTTCATCCCGTCCTTCCATCAAGAATAAAACCATTCTCAACCTGTGCGACGGGCTGCGCGGCAGCTATCGCCGCGGGGTGCCCTGGTATTGGGGCGGGATCATTATGTCCAAGGATGCCGTGGCCGGCGAGGCGGCCGCACTTCAGGTGATCAATGAGAAAAGGCAGAAAGAAAAGTTGCCCCCCCTGGCCGAGCCCGAAGCCTTGCGTATTGCCGAGATCAAGTACCGCCTCGGCAGCCGCGTCCGGGATGTTGTACAGACGAAGATAGAAATGTGAGGCGCCTTTCCTTGCAGGACTTTGGCTTGTCCGCAGGTTTCAGTTCATGTTGCTCTCGTTTTTTTCAGTAGATCCCGGCGTCTGGTTTCGGGAAAGCGTTCGATGGCGTAGCGCAGGGTCGTGCGCGCTATGACCGGTCCGTTGGCCAGGAGGAATTTTTCCAGGCGTTCCATATCGCGCTTGCCGGCCTCACGCAATAGCCAGCCGTTGGCCTTTTGCACCAGGTCGTCGCGGCTGGAGAAATGCCTGGCCGTCATGGCGTA
>SPCN01000326.1 GCA_004525465.1 Chrysiogenales bacterium
CGCCTCCGAAAATAACGGCATGACGGAAACGCATATGGCGGCCGTAAGTGGAGGCGCTTTCATTGATCTGGGCCGCCAATTCCCGGGTTGGTGTCAGGACCAGGACGCGCGCCCGGCCGCGTTCCGGCTGCCGCTTATGCAGGGTCAGATATTGCAGAATGGGCAGGATGAAGGCCGCGGTTTTTCCCGTGCCGGTCTGGGCGCAGCCGATCAGGTCGCGGCCGGCAAGCAAATGGGGGATGGCCTGGGTCTGGATGGGAGTCGGCGTGGCGTATCCCTCCTCGGCAACCGCACGCTTGAGTTCGGGCAATAGGGTTGCAAACACGCCCGGGGCTTCCGATGAGCGGGATTGGCTGGGGCTGCAGGCCGGCTGGTTTTTTTTGAACGGCCGTTCGGACTGCCTGGCGGACGTATTTTTTTCATGGATATTCATCACATTTCCTAGGTTTGATTTTGAACCCGCCGTTCAGCGAATCATGAAGGAATGGCAATCCGGATCGAGTTTTGGTCTCGGTGGCGGGATGCAGCCCGGGGGCTTACCATCATTTCACTTTTTCCCTGAAAAACCCCTTGGGGGGTACGGGCTCAATTGTTTTCATTATAATCCCAACCGGCCTTTTTGTCAAGGCGATCAAAACTGAAAGAAATCGCAATATCCCCAGGCAAACTTATTCAGTGAGATCACGTATAAAAAGAGGGAAAAAATGATCAAATGATTGCGCCTATCGCTGCGGAGGTGGATATGAAGAAGAATGATTGGTCACGGTTTTTTTGGGTCGGCTCGGCGTTCGTTTTGTTTTTGCTGGGCACAATGCCCCTGGCGGCCCAGGAGCAGGCCGCGGCGGCCAAGAAGGATTATCCGCCGGCCAGGAACGTCGTTATCACTCCGGCTGCATCCCACATCAGGGTCGACGGGCATCTCGACGAAGAGGCGTGGCAGAAAGCGGCCGTGCTGGAGATCCTTTACGAGTGGACCCCGGGTGAAAATATCCCGGCCCCGGTCAAGACCGAAGTGCTTGTCACCTACGATCAAGCGAAAATTTATATCGCTTTCCGCTGCTTCGATCCCGAACCGCAAAAAATACGCGCCCACCTGATGGACCGCGATGCTATCGACACCTTCATCATGGACGACCACGTCAGCTTCATGCTCGACACCTTCAATGACGAGCGCCGCGCCTTCCAGTTCCGCGTCAATCCCCTGGGGGTGCAGGCCGATGCCAACTTCAGCGAACTCGAAGGTTACGAGGATTTTTCCTGGGACGCCATCTGGGCTTCGGCCGGGAAGATCACCGACTTCGGCTACACGGTGGAGGTGGCCATCCCCTTCAACCAATTGCGCTTCGCCAAGGGAGGCATGGTGCAGACCTGGGGATTTGAAGCCGACCGCTCCTGGCCGCGCAACGTCCGCCACCGCATGAGCACCCACGTGCGCGACCGCGACCGCAACTGCATCCTTTGTCAGTTCAACAAGATCAGCGGCTTTCAAAGCATCAGCCCGGGCCGGAACATGGAATTCGACCCGACCCTGACCGTGCAGCGCAGCGACGCCATGAGCATGGACGAATTTCCCGGCGGGGAACTGCAAACCGGCAAGGTCAAGGTCGATCCCGGCATCAGCGCCCGCTGGGGCGTGACCCCCAACCTGATGCTCAATGCCACGGTCAATCCCGATTTCTCGCAGGTCGAGGCCGACGCGGCCCAGCTCGACGTCAACACCCGCTTTGCCTTGCGCTACCCGGAAAAGCGCCCCTTTTTCCTCGAGGGCGGCGATTTTTTCCTGACGCCGCTGGAAATGGTCTTCACGCGCACCGTGGCCGATCCCTTCTGGGGCGGCAAGATGACCGGCAAAATCGGGGCCAACGCCGTCGGCGTTTTCGTCACTCAGGACCGCATCAACAACCTGCTCTTTCCGGCCAACCAGGGCACGGGCACGACCTCCCTGGACGCCAATGTCTGGGGCGGCGTCTTCCGTTTCCGTCGCGACGTGGGACGCAATTCCACCATCGGTTTTCTGTATACGGGCCGGGTGGGCGACGAGTATTCCAACCACGTGATCGGCGCCGACGGTTTCCTGCGCCTGAGTCGCAGCAAGACGTTCTCCTGGCAGGCCCTTGCTTCGCGGACCGCCTATCCCGAAGCCGTGGCCGTGGCCCGGGGCCAGGAGGCCGACCCCTTCTCCGGCTACGCCCTGTACGGGAATCTCCGTCACGACAGCCGCAACCTGATTTACGCCCTATCCTATGAAGACCTGGGCAGTGATTTCCGCGCCGACTTCGGCTTCATGCCGCGCGTGGATACGCGGCGCCTGACCCTGAACATCCATCCGGTGATCTGGGGCAAGCCCGGCGGCTGGTTCGACCGCCTCGCATTCCAGGTTGTCGGCAGCCGCGTCACCGACCATGAAGGCAATCAGACCGACATCCAAGGCCAGATCGGCGTGGGCTACAACGGTCCGCTGCAATCGGCCCTGCAGGTCTTTCTGCTCAGTGAGAAAATACTCTACCAGGGGGTGGAGATCGAGCGCACCTTCAACTCCGGCTACCTGGAAATGAAACCGCGCAGCGGGCTGTGGTACTGGCTCTATTGGGAAGCGGGGGGCGCCATCGATTACGCCAACGCCCGCGCCGCCAGTTCGGTCCTGCTCAATCCCTCGCTGGAAGTCGCCCTGGGCCGCCACCTGAACCTCAATTTCAACCACATCTACGAAAACCTGACCCTTAAAGGCGACCGCATCTACCTGGCCAACCTTTCGCAGGCCAGGCTGGTCTATAATTTCAATGTCCGCTGCTTCCTGCGCGCCATCGTCCAGTATTCCGACGTCAGGTACAATCCCGGCCTCTACAATTTCCCGGTGGAGGCCCGCGAAAAGGGGCTCTTCACCCAGCTGCTCTTTTCCTACAAGATCAATCCGCAGACCGTGCTCTTCCTGGGCTACACCGACAGCGGCATCGGCACGGCCAACATCGACCTTACGCGCGCCAGCCGCACTTTTTTCCTGAAGATCGGCTACGCCCTGGTGCTTTA
>SPCN01000305.1 GCA_004525465.1 Chrysiogenales bacterium
AGGATCAAAACGGCTCAATCCTCCCCCGTAGGTTCCGATCCATATGACGCCAAGGCTGTCCTGAAAAATTGCCGTAACATAATTGCAACCTATGGTTTTGGCAGGAAAGGACTCATTGCGGTAGACGGTGAAAGTTCCCCGCGAGCGGTCGAACAGGTTCAAGCCATTCTGGGTGCCGATCCACAGCCGGTCGTAGCGGTCTTGCCAAAAAGAAGTAATTCGGTCATCGCTCAAGCTTGCCATGGTTTGGCTATGCGAATAATATCCGCGAAAAACCTCTTTTTCTATGTCATAGGCATGCAACCCCTTGTCGGTCCCCAGCCATAACATCCGGTCACGGTCGAGCAGCAGGGCCGAAATGGTCGTTTCCTTGGTTTCCCGGGAACTGCCGGGAAGATCGACAACGGTCAGGTTTTCGCCCAGACTTCGATTGAACTTGACCAGGCCATTTTTGTATGTCCCGAGCCATAGGTAACCGCCTGAATCCTGGGACACCGCGGTAACCCGGAAACTGCCGAATTTCTTCTCCTGGCTGACAATTTCAAGTCCATATGAGGCGAACTGTTGGGTTTTCAGGTCATACTTGGAAATTCCGCTCAAAGTACCGGCCCAGATAACATCCTCAGGATCCTGGTAAATGGAAATAATAAAGCGGTTTGGCAGCAGGCGCCTGGGAATGGCGCCGGCCCGGAAATACAATTCGATCATATTCATGCCGGGGAAAATATAGATTCCCGATTCGGTAGCAACCCAGACCCTGTCCCGGGTGTCACGGAAGAATTGGAAGATGCGGCTGCGGTACAGATGCGGAAGTATGCCGGCGGATTCAACATTAAAATTAAAAGTCCCGTTTTGTTTATCGAAGCGGACCAAACCGGCTTCGGTACCCAGCCATATCGTTCCTTTTCCATCTTCGAAGATGGCGTTGATCTGATTGTGTTGGGAGGCAGTGCGGTCATCGTGACGGCTCTGGAAACGGATGCAGGTTTCCCGCTTGCTGTCAAAACGGCACAAACCATTGCCGGTTCCGACCCAAAGGATCCCGCTTTTATCCAGGTGCAAACTATAGACAGCATTTTGAACGTTAACCTCGGAAGGATCTTCCGAGTTCAGGTAACGCGTAAAAACACGGCTCCGGCTGGCAAATTTGTTCAAACCATTGTCAGTCCCGATCCAGAACAAGCCGTCCCCGGCAGGCAGGATCACACGAACGGAATTGTCGCTCAAGCTGCCAGGATCGTCGGGCCTGGAGCGGAAACATGTGAACTTTTCCCGGATGGGGTCAAAATGATTGATGCCGCCGCCGATTGTACCGATCCAAAAAGTGCCGTCTTCGTCCATCACCATATTGTTGACCATGTCATGACTCAGACAGTTGCCGCCGCGGAAGCTGCGGTTGTAAGTTTTAAAATTGTATCCGTCATAGCGATTCAACCCGCCATAACTGCCGAACCACATGAAACGGTTCCGGTCCTGAAGAATACTGGTGACCGAATTCTGGGACAAGCCGTCTTCAATTGAGATGTTCTGGAAACCCGGACTGCTGGAATCGGCCCAAAGATTCAGAAAAGAAGTCATAACAAGCAGGAGCCATAGACATTTTCGACCCAGGCGCCTGCAACACTTTATCCCCCGCAAAAACTGGTTTTGCTCAGGCTGTTTCATCCGTAAAACCATTCCAGCAATTTCTATTTTTTTTCTCATGGCAGCATTACTGAATAGTACATCATCCTTTAGACGTTTCAAATAGAAAATATGTTTCAAAATATTTTTTTACAAAAATCTAATAGAACTTTAGTCACGAATTCAAAAATATGACCTTTCACCCATTTTATTAGGTGATTTTACACGTTATATAAAGCAGAGAAACATGACAAATGATTCAAGGAGATTTGCATGAAACAAAAAGCGCAAAACAGTGTCGCCCAAATTGAGTCGGATGAACTCTCCGCGATGCCCGATTTTATCAGGACTTACGCGCAAGCATGGATGCAGCCGCAAAGTCAGGAAGCGCCCCGAACAGTTCCAGAAGCGGCGAAATCATTGGAAAATATCAAAGAATCGCTGGTCTTTGCTTACCTGGTTTCCAACCTGAACTTCAAAAACCTCCCTCTGAAGACCTTCATGGACAGTTTTGAAAAAAAAATATTGCTCGCTTGCCTGCGCTTGACCGGCGGCAATCAGAAAAATGCCGCCGCCGTCATGAGCATCAAACCCACCGTGCTCTTTGAAAAAATGCGCAAACACGGTATCAACAGGCAACAACTGCGCTTGCCCGGAGCGTGGAGCTCGTCGCACTTGGAGATGCGGGACTAACTGTATTTCAATTTCAGCCGTTCAGCCAAAAAACCTTTTCCCGTGCCTTGCGGATTCACTCAATTCAGCGACAGGAGTATCAAGGCAGCGGTTTTTCCCCTGCCATGAATTGCACTCCCAAGTCCCGGGCATCCGTGCCCAAATCCAAGGCTTTAATATTGAAAGTCGGATATACCCTGATGTCCAAAAAGCCTTCCTCCCCTCGCGGCAGTTGGAACTTTTTGAACTGGTTTTCAATAAAAACCGCCTTCTGAAACAATTTCCCGCGCCAAAACAACTCCACCGTCATCCCTTCTTTTTTTAGCCAACTTTGCGGAGCCTCGCAAAAAAAGATAAAATTCCGAACATCATTGACAGCAATATATTTCCCGGCCGCCCGCCCTGTCCAGGAAAATGTGCCGCGCTCATTTTTTTCAGGCGGCCAAAATCCATAATCATAAACGCCGCTTTTTTCCCGGATCAATGTCTTGTGATGCAGGGCCGGAAAATCCGCCACATTGAAGGCGATAAACCCAATCACCAGGACCCACTGCATGCCTGACCACCAACGCCGCTCAGGCGCGCCCCGGCGATCGCTTCCGGCCTGGAAGATCCAGAACAAAAGCAGACATTCCGGGAACCAGAAAAAATTGTTGAAAAACAGGGCAAAGGCGATCGCCGCCAGGACGGAACGAATCACGCCAGGCTTTTGCCATTTCAACTGCGCGACCAGGAACAGGAAGAACAGCAAACCTGCGACCAGGCCGGTTTCACTGGCGATGAGGAGATATTGGTTCAAAGGCAGATCTTCGTAAAATGTCTCACCGAAACGCAAGTATTTCAAATAGAACAAAAAATTTCCAGCGCCGATTCCGCTCAGCGGAAAACGGGCGATCATGCGCAGGCTGTCCCTAAGCATGACCAGGCGGCCGCTGCTG
>SPCN01000216.1 GCA_004525465.1 Chrysiogenales bacterium
CCACTGCACAGTCCGACTTGGAGATGTTCTCAGGAACCGTGCTGGTAGCCCGGAACGGGAAGGTGCTCTATACCGGCGCCTTCGGCAAAGCCAACAAGGACCACCGTGTCCCCAACAAACTGGAGACCCGATTCAACATCGGCTCTATCGGCAAGACGTTCACCGCCGTCGCAGTAATGCAACTGGTTCAGAATGGAAAGTTGCAGCTTGCCGATAACCTGGGAAAATTCTATCCCGAATGCCCTTTTGCTGAAAAAGAGTCGATCACCGTCCATCACCTGCTCACTCACACCTCGGGCCTCGGCGACTACTTTGAGCACAGGGAGTTCATGGCCAGGATGGACACGCTGCGCACAGTCAGCGACACGCTGCCGCTGATCTTCAGCCAGAAGCCGGCGTTTGCCGCGGGCGAGCGTTTTCAATACTCTAACTCGGGGATGTTCCTGCTCGGCGGCATCATCGAAAAGGTCAGCGGGTTGCCGTACCGCGAGTATATCCGCCAATACATTTTTGTCCCCTGCGACATGATGACCAGCGGCATCGTCCAGGAAGAGGAGATCCTGCCCGACCGCGCCATTGGCTACTCCCAGAATGCCGATGGCTCTTTCACCGCGAACATCCTCGTCATCCCCCCCGCCTTCTCCGACGGCGGGCTGCGCACTACGGTCGGCGACCTGCTGAAGTTCGACCAGGCACTGGTTGGCGAGGCACTGCTTTCCGCGGCAAGCAAACAGATTATGTTTGCGCCGTCGTCGCAGAAGCCAACCTATGCCTGCGGTTGGGAAACAAAAGAATTTTTCGGACAGCGCTACGTGGGCCACAGCGGCGGCGCCGACGGGGTCGAAGCCTTTTTCTACCGCTTTATCGATTCGGGGTATACCGTGATCGTGCTATCCAATTATCACAACGGCGCCGAGGAATTGACCACCAGCATCATGGCCCTCCTGTTCGGCAAGCCCTATTCCCTGCCCACGGCTATCGACGCCAATTTCCGCCTGGGCTATCGCCTGCAGGGTGAGAACAAGCTCCAGGACGCGGCCAAAATCCTGGCCCGCAACCTCGCCGCCGAGCCCCCCCACTTGCTTTCCCTTTTCTTTGCAGCCAATGTTCGTATCCGCGGCGGTTTCGAGGTCGAAACGGCTCTCAATTATCTCGATCGCTACCTGCGCCTGGCCGGCACGGATTCTTTTCCACCCGCGGGCATCGTCTGGCTGCAGAAAGGGAATGCCTTCGAAAAGCTCGGCCGGCGCAAGGAAGCCATCCGCGCATTCGAAAGATCTCTTGCACTTGACCCGCAAAATCAGGCCGCACGGGAAAAACTGAAAAAGCTCCGGGAGGCCACATCAGGCCCAGCCAAGAAAAAGGGAGCATAAGGATAAGCGCTCATGGAGAAAATCGAACAGCTTGTCAAACAGCGGAAATGGCCAACGGCAAGCTCATCCAGTACAACTCCAAGGTTTTCAAGGTCATCCGGGAACTGGAGCAGGAGGTTTTTCGCGACAGCCCCCTGCCCGGTTCGCTTCCACTTGGATCAAGAAAAAATCGACCTGAAAAAAAAGAAGACATCATGATGTCACACGCAAAAAGGAAAATGAAATTAGCGAAGCCATTCACAGCAATTGCCGTATTGGCCCTGGTCCTTTCCGGGAGCATGGTGGCCCAGAACGGTCCCTGGGACCTTACCGAGGCCGATAAATTGTACACCCAGGGACAATTCGCTGAAGCGGCTCTGATATACGCCCAGGCCGCCGAAAGCGATCCCGCTGCCTACGGGGCTGTCCTCGGGCTGGGGCGGATTTCCCTGCTCGGCAATAAGCTCGAAGACGCTGAAAAGTGGCTGAAGAAAGCCCTGGCGTTGAAAGCGCAGGAAAAAGAACCCCGGGCCCTGATAGGCAAAGTGCTGTATCGCCGCAACGAGTATGTCAAGGCCGCCCCTTTTTTTGAAGCCATCGGACAAACGGCCAAGGCAGAGAAATTAATGGCTTTCAAGGACAAGACCCCCTTTCTGATCGAAAGCGGCCCGGATGTCTCGTCTCTCGCATTCATCCAGACCGACCCCCTGCCCATCATCAAGATAACGGTCAACGGCCAGGAGGGCAGGTTCCTGATCGATACCGGGGCCTGGGAGCTTCATGTCCTGCCGGCCTTCGCCGAGAAGTGCGGCCTGAAGCCCCTGGCTCAGAAGGAGATCGGAGTGTATGCCGGCGGGCGCCAGGCGGCTGCATCCGGCGCCGTAGCCGACCGCGTCCTGCTGGGCGAATTTTCGCTGCGCCATGTGCCCGTCGTCCTCCCCCAAAGGGCCGGGAGTCCCCTGCCCATCGACGGCATCGTCGGCACGGTTGTGCTCTACCGCTTCCTGTTCACCCTGGATTACCCGGGAGGCCGGCTGGTCCTGCGCCGCAATACGCCCGAGCAGTCCAAGGCGGTCCAGGCCGGGTCGGAAAAGGCCGGAGCATTCCGCATGCCGTTCTGGCTGGCCGGCGACCATGTCATTTTCGCCCGCGGAACGGCCAACGGCGCCGGGCCCTATCTGTTCCATGTCGACAGCGGCATGGCCGGCGGCGGTTTCTCCTGCCCCGAGTACGTGGTCAAGGAGGCGAAGATCGAACTGCCCAAGCAGGGATTCCAGGGCATGGGCGGCGGCGGGCCGATCACCGTCTATCCCTTCACGGTCGACCTGACCCTGGGAGAGGCTCGCCAGGCCGGAGTCAGGGGACTATACGGGGCACTCCCCCCGGGCTCCGAGGACCGTTTTGGGTTCCGTACGGGCGGGATCATCTCCCACGGCTTCTTCCGGCCGTTCGCGGTGACCTTCGATTTCCAGACGATGACGATGTACTTGCAGGAACCCGATCGGGCAAATGGAAGTGAAAAAAAGTAGTTCATTGCCTAGGAAAACAAAGCAAGACATCAATTGAATGGATGCAGCTTTCATTATAGAATGAAAACCGAAGCGTAATAAAATGAGGAGCAGCAAGATGGGTTTGCCATGCAGGGTATTATGGATTGTTTTGTCTATTCTGACTATAATGACTCCCGCCTGTTCCAAAAGGCAGAATGAAAACAAGGATGAATTAAAAAAGGCAGGCGAAATAAATCATAGGCAACTCTTTGAAGCCGTGGCTTCCGGGAACACGGAAAAGGTGGTTCGTCTCCTGAAAGAAACAGGAAACACGGAGCTGCGCAATGAAAGTGGATACACGCCCCTGCACTGGGCCGTGCTGACCAATCAGGAGGAGATCGTTTCATTGCTCCTCTCCCGGGGTGCGGAGATTCAACCTATTTCAACAAGTGGATACACTCCCCTTCATGATGCCGTATATGGCGGCAATATTAGAATTATCAAACTTTTGATCGACCGTGGCACCGACATCTATGCCGGGGACCAACTGGGAAAGAGACCGCTGGACCTGGCTATAGAGAGGGGTCATGCACAAATCGTCCCCTTGCTGAAGCCATTGCATCTGGCTGCGGAAAAAGGGGATGTCAATCGGGTAAAAAATATTGCCGAAAAAAATCCCGGAATTTTGAATCTCAAGGATGAAAGAGGCTGGTTGCCCTTGCACCTTGCCGCAAAAAAAGGCCATCTGGAGATGGTCAGATTTTTAATTGATCGGGGAGCTGAAATCAATGCCAGGGGAGTCCGCGGGGTCACGCCCCTGCGCCTGGCCCTGGATAGCGGCCGGAAACCGACAGCCGACTATCTCATTGAGAAAGGCGCCCAGGATCTGAGCGATGCATTGCTGCTTGGGAAAAAGCTCCTGGAAAAGCAGGCCGTCATCTGGCACTTGTTCAATACCGGATGGGTGGTCAAAACCAGAAGCAGCCTGCTGATCTTTGATTATGATTACGACGCTCCGGATCAATTCGCCCTGCCGCCCGCCATCCTCTCCTGCCTGTCCAGCGGCGAGATCGATCCCCGGCAGATCCGGGATCAGAAGGTGTTTGTATTCCTGCCGTTTTTGCGCAACCCGGATCGCATCGACGCCATATTGTCCTGGAAGAACACCATCAAGGATATTACCTATATTGCAGGCGAGGACAGGATAAAAGATTCCGCTTTTGTCTATATCGGGCCGCGCCAGCAAAAAAAGATGAAGAATTTGGAAATATCGACAATCAAGTCGAACGGCTTCGGGGTGGGCTTTGCGGTAAAAGTTGACGGATTGACTATTTTTTATGGCGGCGATCATCAGAGCAGCGACCAGTCCTGGAATTCGTTCAGCAGCGAGATCGATTTCCTGCATGAAAAGATCAAAAAATTCGACCTGGTCTTCCTGCAGATGATGTTTCAGGAACAGATCCAGTCCGACAAGGGCGTTTTTTATGCACTGGA
>SPCN01000175.1 GCA_004525465.1 Chrysiogenales bacterium
CATCATCGGTGTCATCGACGATCCTTTCTGCCCCGATTGGGCTTTTCTTGAATTCGCCCGGCAAACGGCCGCGGCCTATTTCACATCGGCCGGGAGCTTGCTCGATCACTGCCTGCCTCCCAGCCAGAAA
Organism: Chrysiogenales bacterium; assembly: GCA_004525465.1. Classification (GTDB taxonomy): domain Bacteria; phylum Acidobacteriota; class Aminicenantia; order UBA2199; family UBA2199; genus UBA2199. Next base: position 131 of record SPCN01000175.1, read on the forward strand.
AACTTGAAAAATTTGCTTGTGGAAGCAGACGGCCAGGTCAGGAAAATGGCGGAATTCAATCCCGGGCAATTGGAAAAACTGGCCGCGGCCGGCCCCCAGCGCTTTTTTTTCAAAGCCGGGGCCGAAGCCAGCCCCGGCGCTGTAGCGCAGCGAAATGAAGGTGCGCAATTTTCCCGCCTGCTGCTGGGCCCGGGGCGCGACCGTGAATACATGGAGTTGTGCCAGCAGACCCTGGCCCGCGGCCGCAGCGTCATACTGCTGGTTCCTGATAACGCCACGGCCGGCTATTGGCAGACAGTGATACCTGGTCTTGATCCATATCATTCGGAAATCAAAACCGCGGTCAAGGAAAACATCTGGCGCCAATACCGACAGGGGAAAAGCGGCGTGGTCTGCGGCGGGCTTTCGGCGCTCATGCTGCCTTTGGCCGATCCGGGCCTGCTGATAATCGATCGCGCGACAGCGCCGCTTTACCAGCGCGGCTTCGCCTCGCCCTTCAGGGTCGACCACCTGGCAGTGCTCCGGGCGCGAACAGGCTTAATCCCCCTGCTGCGCGGCGCCGCATCCCACTCCTGCGCCACGTACCTGCAACGTGATGATTTCGACGTCAGCGACCGACGCCTGGAGCGCGGCATCTCCTGCCGGGTCCACATGCTCAAAGGCAAGGATCGCGGCATCCCAAGTGACATCGTGGACATGATCCGCCAAAATGTCCTGGAAAAAAAGAAGACCCTGGTCCTGGTCAACCGCATCCAGCCCGTGCTGCACCTGTTCTGCGGCCAATGCCGCAAGATCTCTTCCTGCCCGCGCTGCGACGGCATCCTGCAGGTGGAGGAAACTCAAACAGCCGCCTGCCGCCGCTGTACGTTCCACAAGGAGACGCTGAACGATTGCCCGCGCTGCGGAAAAAGCCTCACCCTGCTCCACGACATCAGCATCGACTCCCTGTCCCGGGCCGTGGAGCGCGCCATCGGCGAAAAAGCGGCGCTGGTCATAACCGCCAGCGATCTCAAGAATGCCGCGCCGACCGTGGCCGCCGCGAACGCCAGCCCCGTCATAATTGCCACCCCGGCTGCTCTCAATCATTTTTTTCGGGAAATGTTCGCCGCCGTTATCTACATCAAGCCCGAATCCTTCTTCAACATGGAGGAATTCAATGCCGCCGAAATGATCTACGCCACCGGAGCCGAGATCGGGGAAACACTGAAAAGTGGAGGGGAATTGCATGTCTTCTCGGTTTTCCACTTTCATTACGCCCTGCAGTTCCTCACTGACGAAGAAAAGTTTTTTGAGCGGGAATTGAAATACCGCCAATGGTTCATCCTGCCCCCGTTCGCCAGTGTGTATCAGCTTGAACTCAAAGGAACCAGTTTGCGTTCCCTGGGCGCCGCCATGCGCGGCCTTAACCTCAAACACAAGGAGGAGTTGCAGATAAAAAGAATTTATCTGGTTTCACGGCAGCCGCTGCGGGGAACCTACCGGGGCATCCTGGAATTGCACACCTCGGCGCAAAAGATCGCCCAAGCCGGGCTGCACAAGATAAAAAGAAGCCACCTGAAGTTGACAGCCGGTTAGTTGGCAAAACCTTGCCGACATGCCGGTCGTATAACGAATAACGGGAAGTGCCCGCAACGCGGAATAAAACACCCCAAGGAGACGTCATGAATGAACAGGCATTGTCATTGAAGGATCTGGTCAAGGATTTCGACGGCAAAAGGGCCGTGGACAATATTTCCTTCACGGTCCGCAGAGGAGATATCCTGGGCCTCCTGGGCCCAAACGGAGCCGGAAAAACCACGACCATCCGCATGGTCATGAACATCATCGCCCCGGACGCCGGGCACATCGAGATCCTGGGCAAGAATTTTTCCGAGAAGATGAAGGACCGCATCGGCTACCTGCCTGAGGAGCGCGGCCTTTACCGCAAACTGAAGGTGATGGACACATTGCTCTTCATGGGCGAGTTGAAGGGCATGAAGATCGCGGCCATCAGGGAACGCGGCCGCCTGCTGCTGAAACAGTTCCAGTTGGACGGCTATGAGGAAAAGAAAGTGGAGGAACTCTCCAAGGGTATGGCCCAGAAGCTCCAGTTCATCATCACCATCCTGCACAACCCTGAACTGCTCATCCTCGATGAACCCTTCTCCGGGCTCGACCCCCTGAACATTGAACTGATCAAGGACATCATCCTGTCCAGCAAGCGCGAAGGAACAACAATTATCTACTCTACGCACTTGATGGAGTACGCCGAGAAGACGGTCGACTCGCTGGTGATGATCGACAAGGGCCGCAAGGTACTCGACGGCACCCTGGCCGCGGTCAAGGCCGAATACGGCCAGAAGTTCGTCAAGGTCCAGTATGAAGGCGACGCCCGTTTCGTGGGCGCCTTGCCTTACGTCAAATCCTGGCGCGACTCCGGCCGCGAAATGGAGGTGGAACTGGAAGACCTCACCAAGCGCGAACAGCTTTTACGTGACTTGCTCGAAAAGGTGACGGTCAACGGCTTCCAGCTAAGTGAGCCGTCGCTGCAGAACATTTTTATCCGTAAGGTCCAGGAAGGAGAAAGAGCATGAAGAAGATCCTCGCCGTCATAAAAAAAGAATACAAGGCCATCGTCAAGAAGAAGTCGTTCATCATCATGACCATCCTGACGCCTGTACTGATGGGCGGCATGATGTTCGTGCCGGTACTGCTCATGAAAGTGGGCCGCACCGAAAAGAAGATCGCCGTGGCCGACTTTGCCGGTGGCTATTACCAGGCCCTGACCGCCAAACCCACGACGCGGCAGGAGCCCGGGAAACCGGGCTTCGACCTGGAAGGATCAATGCGCAAGCCGCGCGAGTCGGAAGTGGCCGGTTTGATCAGTTTCAGCCCGGTTAAGCTGAATGGTCGGGACGCCGCCGCCGTAGTCCGTGAATATGAGCAGAAGATCTTGAAAAAAGAAATCGACGGACTGCTGCTTATTCCGGCCGATGTCAAGTCCGGCCGCCAGGTCTCCTACTATGCGACCTCAATTTCAGACTTCGCCACCAACAGCTTCATCGCCTCTACTCTGCGCACGGTCATCTCGCAGCAATTACTGCTGGAAAAACAGATCGACCCGGCAGTGGTACGCGAGGCCACCCGCGACGTTCTGGTCGACACTTTCAAAGTCAAGAAGGCAGGCACAACCAAGTCCAGTTCGGGCATGGATTATATCATGTCGCTGTTCATGATGATCATTCTTTTCGGCGTGCTTATTGGCTACGGTCAAATGATCATGCGCGGCGTACTGGAGGAGAAGAGCAGCCGCATCTCCGAACTCCTCATCTCGTCGGCCAGGTCCACATACCTCTTCTACGGCAAGGTACTGGGCATCGGTTTGGCCGGATTGACCCAAGTGGCACTCTGGATACTTCTATCCATTATCCTGGTATCGCGTTTTTCCGGCGCCGTCGACGCTTCTATCCTTTCTTTTCTGACCCCCGAGATCGGGCTCTACTTCGTCGTCTTCTTCGTCCTCGGTTTCTTCATTTACGCCATCCCCTACGCCATTGTCGGCGCCGCGGTCAATACCGATCAGGAAGCGCAGCAGTTCTCTACGGCCATCGTCTGGATGATGCTCATCCCCTATTTCATCGGTTTCTCGGCGACCCAGAACCCGAACACTACCCTGGCCCTGGTGGCCTCGCTCATCCCCATCTTCAGCCCCATCCTGATGTTCATGCGCATTACTGCATCCACGCCGCCGCTGTGGCAGATCGCCACGTCGATCGTTCTCTGCTCGCTGACCATCTGGGGCCTGGCCTGGTTGGGGGCAAAGATCTTTCGCGTGGGCATGCTGATGTACGGAAAAAAACCTTCACTGGGAGAGATCCTGCGCTGGGTGCGATACAAATAGGATCGATTCGCGTTTGGATTGTAGGGCACGGCGCGCTTGTACCCGCATGGGGACCGTGCCCCTATCCCTTACTCCGACAATTTATAGGAGAGGGCTTCCTTCAATTCAAAGAAATCGCTGCCGCGCGGCACATTGCGCAGGCGGGTCAGCAGGGACTGGGAGTCGATAAGTTCACTAAAGGGCACAGCAACGATCTGGAAATTGTCCGAAACCGAGACCATGCAATCGAACTGGCTGTCTTTATAGAGTTTGTAGGCGCCGAAGCCGAGCATGCTGGCCAGGACCACGTCGAAACTAATGGGCAGCGCGTTGCGGGTTTCGTAGCCGATCTGCTTGTAGATGATCTTTTTTTTAAGCCCCATCCGTTCCTTGTAGGCATGTTCGGCGGCATCGCGCAGGACCCGGCCCACTTCAGCCGTTCCCAAAATCACGTTGCCGTGACGGTCTTTTTCGGTCGGCCGGTATTTGTCAGGCAGCTTGTCGGCCAGCCCCTCGGCCACGCAGATCACTCCATAGTACTTGTTGTTTTTTTCACGCCAGAGGATGGTGTCTACAATCTTTTCAGCCAGTTTTTCGATATCCAGAGTATCTTCCTCAACATCCTCGGTGGAGATCATCTGCACCGCTTCGCCGGCGATGCCGGCCGCATAGGTCAGCCAGCCCGCCTTGCGCCCCATTAGCTCTGCGATAAAATAGGAACCGGTGCTCTCGGCGTCGGCCTTGAGGTTGAGCAGGGCCTCCTGACTGGCCTGAACGCTGCTCCAATAGCCGAAGGTCCAGGCGATGCCGAAATAATCGTTGTCGATGGTCTTGGGAATATGGATCACCGGCAGGCCGAGACGGGCCAGGAAATTGGCGGTTTTCAGAGTATCATCGCCGCCGATGGTGATCAGGCAGCCGATGTCCAAACTATCAAGGGCTTGGAGTATGTTTTGCAGCTTCCTGGTTTTTTCGTGATCCTGCAGATCTTCAGGGGATTTTATAAGGCGGCCCGGATTGGCCCGCGAGGTTTTTAAATACACCCCGCGCCGGTTGCGGATGGCGGAAATATTGGCATCCAGTGTCTGGTAATGCACGTTGGGGGACAACGAGTAACGATTTTTGTGATCGTAATTTTCCAGAAACTCGAAACCGAAGAAAAAACCGATGATCGGCACCTTGGCGTTGATGAAATTCAGGGCCACCGAGGAAATTACGGCGTTGGCCGA
>SPCN01000062.1 GCA_004525465.1 Chrysiogenales bacterium
GGTGTGATCGGCTATTTTGTACTGGAATTGGTCAAGGCTGTTTCAGAAAGCCGCCTGCGCCAAAAACTGATCGAAAAAGGCATGGTGGATGAGAAGGTCAAACTGCTGTTCCAGCCACAGTTGCTGACCCAGTCGGCTTCGTCCCTGAAATGGGGCCTGGTGCTGATCGCCGTGGGCCTGGCTTTCCTGTTCACTTACGGGATCCACAGCTGGGTGCCTGCCGGACTCCGTGAAGAGATGACCGCCGGTGCGGTTTTCTTTATGGCCGGCCTGGCCATGATCATTTACTACGCCATCGCCCGCGGCCAGGAGAAGAAAAGTTAGGGCAATTGTGACACAAAATTCTGAATGTGCAGGTTTGACCGGGTTCTGATCCTGGATAGAGCCCGGTTGACCTGTTTCATTTCATTACAAATTGTGATATTTTGCTGTTGTGAAGAAAAAATTATTGAGGGGAGTACCCCAGCACACAAAAACAGGTGCTGCCCTGGTTCTGGCAATTTTCTATCTGTTTTTGCGGGGGATATTGCCGCGGCTGGAACCATGGGGAATTTTGCTGGGCAGCGAATTGGCACTTTTCTCACTTCTGGCTGCCTGGGCATGGGCGGGCAGCGGTTTATTTAATAAAAAAAAAGAAAGGCCTTTATTCGTTGTTTTTATTTTAACAATTCTTAATTCGTTGGTTGTCATTCTTTTTGTGGTTTGGCACAGCTGGGATTTTCAACTCGCGATCAAAGGCGAAGCGGTATTTTTTAATCGGCTGGCTGCCATGTTTTTGTTGATTTTAATGACCGCAATCCTGGGCCTGATTTTTTCCGCTTTGCGGGAATTGTTTTATTTAAAAAAAACACGCCAGCCCGTAAGGTATTTCAAAGCCATGTTGGTATGTTTCGTCCTTTCCTTTTTCTCCCCGCTCATGGCGCCAGTTTGGTCGCTGGCCGTTCCTTTTTTCATGAGCATATCCATTTGTTTTATGGTGCTGAATTCATTCCGGGTGAAATGGATCGCTTTCCTGGTAAAAAAACAAAAAAAGCAGCTGATAATGCTGGCCGGCTTGTCTCTGGGTATTTTTATAGCCAACGCCGTCCTTTTCTTCAACAGCCGGACCATAGGCGCAATGATGCCGGCCTTGTCTCCAGGGCTTTTCCAGCTTGGAAAAATCATCTTGCTGTACGGGGCATGCTATTCCGGGGTCATTCTTTTTGCCACTCTCTTTCATTTGCCTACTGCTGACGCCTATGACCGTAAAGCCGAAGAATTTGCCTCATTGGTTGATTTGAGTCAATCGATCACCGGTACGATGGAATTCAGGGAATTGGCTGAAAAAGTCACCATGGTTACTGCCGGAGTATGCCACAGCGACTATTCCTGGCTGCTGATCATTCAAAATGATGAGTTCAGTGTCCCGGCTGCTTTCAATATCGGCAATCGCGAGGCCCGCGAACTCAGCCTCGCTCTTTTGGGTGAAACCGTGCTGGATAACCGGACAGTGAAACTTTTCCGGGATAAAAAGCTGAAGATTCACATCCAGAATGATGCCCTCAATTTTTCTTTCAGTTCCCTGGCTATCGCTCCGCTGCGGGTCAAGAACCGGACCACCGGATACTTATTCATGGCCATCATAAAGGATTCGTTTTTTGAAGAAGACGATATCCAGACAATCGAGGCTTTTGCCAGTTCCGCGGCCATGGCTTTGGAAAATGCGCGCATGCTAGAAACCCGCCTTGAAAAGGAAAGACTGCTCAAGGAGCTTGAGGTGGCCCGGGCGGTGCAGGGCCGCTTGTTGCCCCAGGCATCTCCAAAAACGGAATTCGCCGATATAGCCGTTTATTTCTCGCCGGCCTATGAAGTCGGTGGGGACTATTACGATTTTTTCCTCCTGGATGGCGGCTGTTTGGGATTTGTCATTGCCGATGTATCAGGAAAGGGCTTGGCCGCCGCTTTTATCATGGCGGAGTTAAAGGGGATATTTGAATCCCTGGCCGGCGTGGTCATTGATCCCGGCCAACTGCTGGCCAAGGCCAACGAGGTTTTAAGAAAAAGTCTGGAAAAAAATCGTTTTGTATCCGCCAGTTACGGCCTGATTGACCCGCAGGCCATGGTCCTGAGAGTGGCCCGGGCCGGACACATGCCTTTTTTCCTGAGTTCGGGCGGCAGGATCGAAACCCATGTACCTCCGGGATTGGCTTTGGGCGCGGCCGCTGAACCGCTTTTCAGCGAAAAACTCAAGGAAGCAACCATCACCTTATCCAGCGGCGATGTAATTGTTTTCATTACCGATGGTATTTCCGAAGCCAAGAACCTGATCGGCAACGAATTCGGGTATGAGCGTTTGCAGAGCGTCATCCAGTCCAATCCAAATGTCAGCGCCGAAGCATTGACGAAATTCATCATGGAGGAAGTCAAAGCCTTTGCCAATCAGCCTGTGCAGTATGACGACATTACCTTGCTGGTCATTAAAATCAAGTAAGCCAGCTCCCGGTTTCTGCCTTTGTTAGTGGTTGAAAACGGATTGCCCTTCTCTAAAATTCGATCTGTTTGGCCTGAAGACTGGTCCCCTCGATTTTTTCAAGGCGGGCCAGCGCCAGGCTGTAATCGCACAGTGCCCGCAGCTCGGTGCTCTTGGCCAGGGTCAAATCACGCTGGTAAAGCAAAACCATGAAGCTGGTACTCAAGCCGGCGACTTGACGTTTTTCCTCGGCAGCCAGTTTTTTTTCGGCCAGTTCACGGGCGAAACGTGTGGCCTGGATACGCTGGAAGTTGCTGGCCACGGAACGGGCAACTGTGGAAACTTCCAGACTGATTTGCCGTTCCAGATCGAGACGGCGCAATTGAGCTTCGCGGCGCTCCATCCTGGCCGCGGTATAGGCTCCGCGTGAAAACAGAGTATTCAGTGGAATATCCAACGAAAGGTACAGCGACCAGTTTTTATAGGTGAATTCCATGGCGTTTTTAAAGGCGTCGGACACGGCTCCGGGAATGACTCCGATCACTTCATCGGTCAGCGGGTTGTCGTCCCGATACAAAATCCTGGTCCCTGACAAGCCGGGGCTCCAATATTGGAGGTTGAGATTCAAAGCCGGCAGCAGCTGATTTTTGGCAAAGCCCAATTCCAAATCCTTGCTTTTAAGGGCGATGTCAGCATTCAAGTATTCGGGCCGGTTGGCCAACGCCAGTTGCAGAGCTTCTTGTGTGTCCACCGTTATTTCCTCGCGGCGCGGCTCGTCGCCCGGGCGGATCATGATAGCGGATCCTCCGTTTTCAGCCCCCAGGTTTATCGTGGAATAAAGTTCGTCGCGGCTGTTTTCCAGCAAGGCGCGGGCTTCAAGAATTTCTGTCTGGCGGCTGGCCGTTTCGGCTTCGGCGCTCAGGATTTCAATTTCAGCAATGACTCCAAGTTCAGCCATTTTCTTGTTTTTATTTAGCAGATCTTCTGCCAGCTGCAAGGCTTGATTTTTAGCTTGCAGGTTGCGTTCGGCAAAAACCAGATTCCAGTAGAGTTCCTCGACGCGGTAAACGGTGTCCAGCAGTGCCGACTTCAATTCGTTGGCCGAGATGTTGCGGTTGTGGCTGGCAATGATGATGCTCTTGCGGCTGATGCGGTTTCCCATGTCACGCAGCAGGGGCTGCACCAGTTTGAACATCACCGCACCCTCGTAACGGGGATTAATGGTCTGGAAGCGCTGGTTACTTTCATATTGGCTGGTATCGACTTGTAGCGTGAAGTTGCCGCCCAGCCACAGGTTTTGGCTAAGCAGGCCTGAGAGTTGCTGGCTTGCGGCGCTGATGGCGCCTTCGGCATCGATCCATGAATAAGAGGGGGTGTTGGTTTTGGCTTTGCCGAGCTGGAAAGTCAGGGCCGGCAGGAACTTTTCTTTTGCTTGGCTTAGCAGACCTTCCTGGCGTTCGACCTGCACGACCTTGATACCCAGAGTTATATTGTGTTTCAAGGCGATGGCCAGGCATTCCTGCAGCGATAATGTTCTTTCCTCGGCCCCAAAAGTGAACATACTCAGCAGGACAAAGAGCAGCAACAAAATGATGAGCAGCCTTTTCATGCGTTCTCCATATTTTATTTCTTGCGGATTCCGGACTGCGGTTGCCCGCCTCCTATCCCTGTTTTTGCTTCGCTTTCCATCCAGCCGTCCAGGAGGTGGATGACGCGGTCGGAATAGGATGCGTTCTTTTCAGAATGAGTGACCTGGATAATGGTTGTCCCTTCCTTGTTGAGCTTTTTGAACAGTTCCATGATTTCTTCGCCCTGTCTGGAGTTCAGGTTGCCGGTCGGCTCATCGGCCAGGATCAATTTAGGATTGATGATCACAGCCCGGGCCACGGCTACCAGTTGCTGCTGTCCGCCTGACAGTTGGTTCGGGAAAAGGCCTTTTTTAGCCACGATGCGGAAGCGATCCAGGCTGTCGGCCACCAGGCTTTTGCGTTCATCGGACTTGACTTTTTTATAGAGCAGGGGCGTCTCCAGATTTTCATAGACCGTGAGTTCATCAATCAGGTGGTAACTTTGAAAAACGAAACCGATATTCTGCTGGTGGATTTGGGTGCGTTTCTTTTCATTCAGAGAGTGGACCGGTTGGTCATAAAAGTGATATTGTCCTTCCGACGCATCATCGAGCATGCCGATGATATAGAGCAGGGTTGATTTCCCGGCTCCGGATGGGCCCATGACGGTCAGAAATTCCCCTTCCTGCACGTCCAGGTCGATATTTCTGAGCACAAAAGTTTTAACGAAGCCGCTGCTGTAAAACTTGGTGATGCCCCTCAATTTGATCATGGCAGTTTCTCCCTATTTTATTTTTATTAAAACCGGCAGGTTTTCATTTGTCAGTTCTGGCAACCACTCTCATCGGCATCAACACGGCGGAACATGACCGGGATGTTGTTTTCGGTCGGAGATCCGATGGTCACCAGCTGCCAGTCACGGTCGTGCTCGCGGATTACTTTTCTCAGGACTCTCACTTTTTCCTCGGAAGTGGGATCGCTGTTTTCCCAATTGACGATTTCCACCCGGTAATGCATGGTTTTCTTCCTACCGTTGATGCGCACCTCGATCTCAACGTTTTGTTCGGCTTCCATGGTTGGGATCTGCAAAATCACTTCTTTCATTTTGTCCTCCCCTACTCTCTGTTTATTGTGCTTCGCTTGCTACGTTTTTAAGCTTGTACAGGACCCGACCGAGGTAGCCGGCTTCATTGATTTCGGCGATATAGAGCCCGGGCTGCATGTGGGCACTGGTCTTGAGCCGGGTTTCAGAAAGGTTTTCCAGCAGGACCTCCGCTTGCCATTCACTCTGGCTGTCGGCAAGCAGGACCTGGGTTTTTTCGCTGACCAGCTTCTGCAAGATATCTTTCAAACTCATGTTTTTGCCTCCCGGGTAATTTCTGAATGCCGGATCCACAGAATAATAAGCAAAAATGATGCCAAATGAATAAGGCGATGTTTGATTGAAACCATTATGAGGAAAGCTTTTCCGGGATCAGGCCGGGGACGTTCCGACTCTCCCGCCGTGACTATGTCCGCTATTGATACAGCCCTGTCCGCTGGCGGACACAATTGACCAGAAGCAGGAGACCGAAAGAGAAAACAGAGGGAAAAGGAAGAAAAGAGCTATTTTTCCCCCCGGCCTGCGGTTTCCTCTATTCATATCTCAGGCTGTCGACCGGGTTGGCGCGGGCGGCACGGATGGCTTGGTAACTCACAGTCAGCAGGGCGATGGCCAATCCCAGCAATCCAGAGAAAATGAATATGGGGATGCTTATGGATGTGCGGTAAGCGAAATTTTGCAGCCAGCGCTGCATCAGGTAATAGGCGATGGGCCAGGCAATGATGTTGGCCAGGCCGATCAGCAGGACATAATCCCTGATCAGCAAAGCGGCCATTTCCCGAACGGTTGCACCCAGAACCTTGCGGACGCCTATCTCCTTTGTTCTTTTGGCGGCTGAAAAAGAAGCCAGCCCCAACAAGCCCAGGCAGCCGATGAATACGGCCAGCGCGGCAAAAATCGCAAAAATCCGGCCGATTATCATTTCGGATTCATATATCTTGTTGAAACTTTCATCAAGGAAGGCATACTCAAATGGCTCTCCGGGCAGCAGGGCTGTCCATTTCCGTTTCAATGTTTTGATGACAGCGGCGATATTTCCGGGTTTCAGGCGCATGACCAAGTTGCCCAGGCTTTGCCCGCGGCACAGCACCAGCGGCGCGATGGATTCGCGCAGCGACTCGTAATGAAAATCCTCGACTACGCCTATGACCGTGCAGGGAACCGAAACCATTTTTCCCGGGTTATCCGCCTGCATATCCATCATGATCAGCGTTTGTCCCAATGGTTTTTTCAAGCCGAAATGGCTCACGGCGGCCTGGTTGATGAGAACGGACTGGGCATCGCCGCTGAATTGGGCCGAGAAATTGCGTCCGGCGACAATTTTCATGCCCAGGGTGCCGATGTAATCTTCATCAATGCGCCAAAAGGAAACTGGGAAGGCCTGCCTGGGATTGGGATTGTCGGCGCGGGCGATCGGCAATCTGGCGCGCGCCGAGGGGACGGGGAGGTAGCTGGAGAGGGTGGCGCTGACCACCTGGGGAGATCTTAGCATTTCCTGCTTCAATGTCTCGGCATGGCTTTCCAGGAGTCGGCTGTGACGCAGGATCAACACCTGTTCCTTGTCGAAGCCGAGCTTCTTGTTCTGGATGTAATGCAATTGCCGGAAGACGACGAGGGTGCCGATGATCATCACCGCCGAAACGGCGAACTGGAAAACGACCAGCCCGCGGCGCAGCCGGCCCCTGCCGGCGCCGCTCCCTGCATTCCCGCGCAAGATGGAAGCGGGGCGATAAGCGGAGAGCAGGAAGGCGGGATAGGCTCCGGCCATGATCGTAACCAACAGCGTCATTACTATGACCGCGGCAACTGCCAAAGGATTTAACAAAGCCCCCAGGGCCAACTCCTTTGCTGTCAAACTGTTGAAAAGCGGCAGCACCATCACAATCAGCAGGCAGGCAATGGCCAAGGCCATCAGGCACAGAACCAGCGATTCGGTCAGGAATTGCTTGACCAGGTCCAGGCGGAACGAGCCCAGGACTTTGCGCAATCCTACTTCCTTGGCGCGGGAGATGGAGCGGGCAGTGGAAAGGTTGATGAAATTGATGATGGCCAGGATCAGGATGAAGAGGGAAACGGCCGAGAAAAGGAAGATATACTTGATATCGCTGTTGGGTTCGAATTCGCCGGCGCTATAATTTGAATGGAGGTGGATGGCGGCCAGCGGCTGCAGGGAGTAATCCAGCTTCATTTTGGCCTTGGTCATGAAATCTTCCAAAGAAATCCCCATGAATTGCTTGATCTCCGGGGCCAGGTGGGTCGCGAACAAAAGCGGCAATTTGGCTTCCAGGTCGGAGGCCGAGGCGCCCGGGCGCAACAGCAGATAGGTCTGGAAATTGAAACTCATCCAGGAACCCATGGATGGATCACTGGTCATATCCAGGGTCGAAAAGGAAACGATCAGGTCGAAGTGAAAATGCGATGTACGCGGAATATCGGCGAAAACTCCGCTGACTTGCCAATCCGATTTGTCATCGACGCGCAGCATTTTGCCAACGGGATCGGCCATGCCGAAATATTTTTCAGCCGTTGTTTGGCTGAGCACTACGGTCCGCGGCGCCGTCAGCACGGCCTGGCGATCCCCTTTGAGCAGTGGCACCGAGAAAACGTCAAAAAAAGAAGGGTCGCTATAGATTACCTTCTTTTCCCGGAAGACGGTCGCCCCGACCTTGATCTTGGCACTGCCTTCCTCGCGGAAACGCACGGCGTTCTCGACCTCAGGGAATTCTTCTGTCATGATCTTGGCTGTCGGGGCGCCGGCGCCGATGATATTGACTTCCGTGCCTTCGCGAACCATGCGCGTGGCAATACGGAAAATGCGTTCGGACTTTTCGTTGTAGCGATCATAGCTCAACTCGTCCTGGATATAGAGAAATGCCAGCAGGCAGGCGGCAAGGCCGATGGCCAGGCCCGAGAGGGTGATCAGGGTATAGCCCTTGCTGCGCGACAAATTTCTGAAAGCCACCTTGAAATAATTTTTGAACATGGTTCACCTCATCTTGATTTCATTCTTGTGCTCTGGTAGTTTTCCGTATCCGGTTCCCATTATTCGTAGCGCAGGCTGTCCACCGGATTGGCGCGGGCGGCCTTGATGGATTGATATCCCACGGCGAGCATGGCGATGACCAGCGCCATAAGGCCGGAAATGAAGAAAATGCCGACACCGATGTTGATGCGGTACGCAAACCCCCGAAGCCATTCGTTCATGAAATAGTAGGCCAGCGGCCAGGCGATCAGGTTGGCCAGCAAAACGCACTGGATAAATTCACGGGAAAAGAAACCGACAATACCGGCGACCGAGGCTCCGAGAACCTTGCGGATGCCGATCTCCTTGGTTTTCTGTTCGGCCATGAAAGCCGCCAGGCCGTAGAGCCCCAGGCAGGAAATGAACAGGGCCAGGGCGCCAAGGCCGTTGATCAGCGTACCCAGCTTCTCCTGGGAACGGTACAACTGGTCGTAGTCCTGGTCCAGGAAACGGTATTCAAAGGGGATTCCCGGATTCAGCCGTGTGAAGGTCTTTCTCATCCGGCTCAGGGTGCCGGGCATGTTCTCGGTGGAAATGCGGGCCGACATGAAACGGAATTTCCAAAGAGGATTTTCCGGGAACATCAATAGCGGCTCGATCGGCACGTCCAGCGGCTTGAAGTGGAAATCCTTGACCACGCCGACAATGGTGAAGCGGAAAATTTTACCATTGTCGTCATCATCCTGCGCCCACAGGATTTTCCCCAGCACCGATTTGTCGCTGATCAGTCGGGCCATTTTTTCGTTCACGATCACCTGCTGGGCGCCCGGCTGCGTTTCGGGCTGAAAAAAGCGTCCCGCGGCCATGGTGACGCGATAGGTGGCGAGAAAATCGGGATCCACGCTCAGGTAGGTGACAAATGGATCCTCGTCAGGTTTCTGCCCTTCCCACATCCAGCCCGAGCCGTTCTGGTAAATGCCCGTGGGCAGGTTCGACGACCGGGTCATCTGCAGGATGCGCGGATCATTTAAAAATTCCCGCTTGGCCGCAAGGTGGTTTTTTTCCAATGCGCCATTGACGGGAAAATAGACGATCTGCTCCTTGTTCAATCCCAGGTCCTTGCTTTTTAGAAAATGAAGCTGCCTGGAAATCACCACCGTGGAAACGATCAGGGCCACGGAAACGGCAAATTGGCCGACCACAAGGATCTTCCGAAAAAGCGTACGTCTCCGCCCACCCCGGGAGTGATCTTTAAGGATCGAGACCGGTTTGGCTGCCGAAAGCAACAGGGCGGGATAAGATCCAGAGATAAGGCCGGTGAAAAGGGTGATGGCAATCATGCCCAGGAGGATCGGGAGGCTGACCAGGATCCCCATAGAAAGCGTCTTATCTGAAATCATATTAAACACGGGCAGCAGCAAGGCGACGATCATTAGCGAACCGACCAGGCTGAGAAACGCCAACAGCAGGGATTCGCCGAAAAATTGCAGGATGAGCTGGCGTCGCTCCGCACCCATGACCTTGCGCACCCCGACTTCGCGGGCCCGCTTCTCTGACCGGGCGGTGGCCAGGTTCATGAAATTGATGCAGGCCAGGAGCAGGATGAAGACGCCGATGAGGGAAAACATATTGACTTGAGCCATATGTCCGCCCCTTCCCTCCACGCCGTGGAGGTACAGGTCCCGGAAGGGGACCACGAAGGGAGTGATGATGGAATTCGGATCATTCTGCTTGACCAGGCCGGAGATTTTCCTGTTGAATCCCTCGACGCTGGCCTTCGCATCAAGTTGGACAAATGTGGTGAACATGCAGTTGTACCATGTGTCGATCATGTTTGGCCGGTCATTTTTTTTCGCCAAAAATTCCATCGGCACCAACGCGGAGAACCGTATCGTTGAATTGGCCGGGATATCGCGGACGATGCCGCTCACCTGGAAATCGGTATGGTTTTCGAGGGTCACGGTTTTGCCCATGGGATCTTCGTCCCCGAAAATCCGCCGCGCCGCCTCTTCGGTGATGACCAGGCTGTGCAGGTCCGGAAACGGTTTTGCCGCCGAACCGCGGACAAAGGGAAACGTGAACATGGAAAAAAACGCCGCATCGGCCGTGCCGATCTGCTCACGGATGATTTTATCGCGGTAGCGGATCAGCACACCTGAAAATGGGGGAACATAGCGGGCGGCGTTGACCACTTCCGGGAA
>SPCN01000293.1 GCA_004525465.1 Chrysiogenales bacterium
GGATTCCATTGGCAACGTAATTATTACGAACATATCATCCGCGACAGAGCTGAATTGGATAAAGTACAAAAATATATCCTTGAAAATCCCTTGAATTGGTCAGAAGACCAGGACAATCCGAATAATTTTAATTCCATGTAGGGGCGACCCGCTGGGTCGCCCTGGAACATCGGTTAATTACGGACAGGGCGTTCCACCGGAACGCCCCTACCCCTTTTTTTTCTCATTATTTAAATTATCTTGTTGAATATATTATCATATCATGATACTATATTACAGGGAGGCAATATGCCGGCAGTGAGTTTTTATTTGAAAAAAGAGGTGCTGGACGCTATCCGCGCCAGGGCCAGTTCCGGCAACATCCCGGTCTCACGGATCATTAGCCGTGCTGTAGAGGAATACCTGAAGACCAACGAGATGCACGGGGCTCGCCAGCGGGTCATGGAACATATCCGTCAGGCCATTGAGCCCTCGGATTGGGAGGCTCTCCACCGGGAAAGGACGTCGGCCGATGCTGACCGGGATTGACACCAGTTTTTTTTATGCTCTGGCCGCAGGCAATCCAGCCGCAGTGGCGGCTTGGGAGAACAGGGAACTCCTCACTTCCGCGCTCTGCTTCTATGAGCTTAAAAAGAAACTATTGCAAGGCGCCCTTAAGGCCTGGCCGACCGTGCTTGAGGATATCGCCAGGGCCGTCGAGGTGGTGCCCGTGACCGCTGCCACGGCCTTGAAGGCGGGAAAGATCGCCTACGATACCGGCATGCCCGCCTTCGATGCGATTATAATCAGTTCGTTCGACGAAACCGGCTGCGGGGAAGTCCTCACCCTGGACCACCACTTCAAATTGTTCTCGAAAAAAGGTCTAAAAGTAACGCTTCTGGCCATTTAAATACCATGGGAAATACAATCAATCTATTTCAATTGCCTGCTTTTCCTGATACAATAAACCATCGCATCTAGGAGGATTTCATGGCTGAAAACACCAACAAGACTGCCGCGTTGAACAATGCCGTATCGCAGATCGAAAAACAGTTCGGTAAAGGTTCGATCATGAAACTGGGTGGCAAGGAAGTGGTGCAGATCCCGGCCATTTCCTCCGGTTGCATGGCCCTGGATATCATCACCGGAATCGGCGGCTATCCGCGCGGCCGCGTCATTGAAATCTACGGACCGGAGTCCTCGGGCAAAACCACACTGGCCCTGCACGGCATCGCCGAAGCCCAGAAAGCGGGAGGTTACGCCGCCTTCATTGACGCCGAGCACTCTTTGGACCCCCTGTACGCCCAGAAACTGGGGGTGAACATCGATGAATTATACATCGCCCAGCCCGATTGGGGAGAACAGGCTCTGGAGATCGCGGAGATCCTGGTCAGATCGGGCGGAGTCGACATCATCGTGGTGGACAGCGTGGCCGCCCTGGTGCCCAAGGCTGAACTGGAAGGCGACATGGGCGACAGCCACATGGGCTTGCAGGCCAGGCTGATGAGCCAGGCGCTGCGCAAGCTGACCGCCATCGTGGCCCGCTCCAAAACCACTTTTGTTTTTCTCAACCAGCTCAGGGAAAAGATCGGCATGTTCGTCGGCAATCCGGAAACCACTACCGGCGGCCGGGCCCTGAAATTTTATGCGTCGCTGCGTATTGAAGTCAAAAGGATCATGGCCATCAAGGACGGTACCGATATCGTCGGCGGCCGGATCAGGATCAAGGTGGTCAAGAACAAAATGGCTCCGCCGTTCAAGGAAGTGGAAGTGGACCTCTATTACGGCAAGGGCTTTTCCAAGGAAAGCGACATCATCGAACTGGGAGTCCTTCACGGCATCATCAGCAAAACCGGGGCCTGGTATTCCTACGGCGATAACCGGCTGGGCCAGGGCAAAGAATCGGTGCGCAAGCTGTTCGAGGAAAACCGGACCCTGTTCGAGGAAATCAAAGCCAAGATCCTGGAAAAATTAGCTCCGGCTTTAAAGGAAAAGGAAAAAGAAACAACTTGAATAAATTCAAATTTTCCCTGCTCTACATCCTGATCATCCTGGTTACATCCCCGTTTCACGTGCAGATCAAAAACCTGCTGGTGAGGGCCAGCATGTTCAACTTCAGCAATTACGTCCTGTTGGGGATTATCACCGCGTTCTTCGCGCTGGCATTTTTCAAGGCGGTCACTTCGGGCAAAGCCTTGGACAATGCCGCCATCCTGCTGGCCGCCGCAATTGTTTTCTATTTTCTTTTCCAAAGGCGGATCTTCCTGAACAGGACATTTTTTTCCAATTTCCTGCACATTGCCGAATTTTTCATCCTGGGCGTACTGCTTTTCAAGGAAAACAAAAAAAAATCATCCATCCTGCCCTTCCTCATCCTCTTCTTTTCCGCCTTTGCCTTTGAGCTGGTCCAGATCTTTTTCCACAACCGGGTCGTCGATGCCAACGATATCTGGACCAATGCCATCGCCGGCCTGGTCGGCATGGTGGTGGGATTCTTTTAACGACCTGTCGCTGGCGCGGGAGTCTGTGTCAACCTCCGATTGAAAAGGGTCCTTCAATCCATTATAATGCTGCCATGGCTCTCAAAGAACTCTTCAAAACAGCGCTTCAGAGCAAACTGAACGCGCTTTTTACCTCCGCTAAAAACAAGGAAGAGGTCCTGGGCGAATTGGAGGAGCTGCTGATCCTGGCCGACATCTCCCTGCCGGCAGTCGCAGCCATCATAACCAATATCGGCAAAAAAGCCAAAAGCGTTTCCAGTAAAGAAAGCTACAACGAACTGCTCCGCCAGGAACTGCTGGCGGTTTTCTCCGGGACGCGCCGCTCAGCCCTGGCCGACGGCGGCAAGAATATCATCCTGCTGGTCGGGGTCAACGGCAGCGGCAAAACTACCAGCGCCGCCAAACTGGCCCGCTACTATCAAAACCGCGGCCACAGCGTGCTTTTGGCCGCGGCCGACACCTTTCGGGCTGCCGGTTCCAGCCAACTATCACTATGGGGCCAAAAACTGAACATCCCGGTTGTCAGCGGTGAGCGTGGCGCCGATCCCGGTTCGGTCGTATTCAACAGCCTGCAGTCCTGGCAAAGCAAAAATTTCGATCTGCTGATCATTGACACCGCCGGCCGCATGCAAAGCAAGGACAACCTGATGAAGGAATTGGCAAAGATCATTAAAATAATCAGAAAATTTGCTGCTGACCAGCCGGCCGAAACCTGGCTGGTTCTGGACGCTTCCACCGGACAGAACGCGCTGGTGCAGGCCGAAAAATTCAAGGAGTTTTCAGGGATCAACGGCATGGTTCTGGCCAAATTGGACGGCACGGCCAAAGGCGGTACCATCATCAGCATCGCCGCCCGGCTCAAGTTACCGGTATTTTTTGCCGGGAACGGGGAAACGGAA
>SPCN01000392.1 GCA_004525465.1 Chrysiogenales bacterium
GCTCGGGGCGTCGATCGTCAACCTGGTGCTGCTGCTGACCAGCAAGTTCGCTTTCTGGGTCGTGGTGGCCAATGCCTTTGCCTGGCCGCTGACGTATTGGGCCATGAAGCAATGGCTGCAGAATTTTGCCTTTCGCGCCACGATAGGGATCGGTATTTTTCTAATGTCGGGATTTCTGGCCTTGCTGATCGCCATCATGACGGTAGGTTTCCAGGCCGCCCGCGCCGCCCGCGCCAACCCGGTGGAGAGCCTGCGATACGAATGAGTTTAGGTGAAGCATGATAAAGAACTATCTGAAGATCGCCTGGCGCAACATCGTCCGTCATAAAGGATATTCCTTTATCAATATTTTCGGCCTGGCCGTGGGCATGGCCTGCTGCGTCCTGATGATGCTCTGGATTCAGAACGAGAGCAGTTTCGATCGCTTTCATGCCAACGGGAATTCGCTCTGCCGGGTCATCGCGGAAACAAGGACCGAGAACGACACGTTCATGGAAGCCAAGGTCGCCACGCCGCTCGGCCCGGCCCTCAAGGAGGCGTTTCCCGAGATCATCGATTTTTCCCGATACCTGGGGGGATTGAAATACGGCATCCAATACGACGGAAGGAATTTCGATGACGATGTCATCGCCGCCGCGGAGCCTTCATTTTTCACCATGTTCTCCTTCCCCTTCATCCAGGGTGACCCGAAGACGGCCCTGGTCGAACCGCACTCGATCGTGATCACCGAGGGCCTGGCCCGCAAGATCTTCGGCAATGGCGACCCCATGAGCAAGACCTTGTCGTTCTTCGGCGGCCGCGAAGTGTTTTCCGTGACGGGCGTCATCCGCAACATTCCGCAGAATTCGCACCTGCGCTTCGACTGCGTCATTCCCTGCGTCAACATGCAGCGCTATCACCACGTCGACTACGGCGATTGGAGCGAAAAATTCCTGTGCCTCTACGTCCGGCTGGCGCCCGGGGCTTCCGCGGCCAAGACATCCAGCAAGATTTCGCGTTTTTTTTCCGAAAAACTATCCAGGCCCAACGCGTCACTCATGCTGCAGCCGCTGAAGGACGTGCACCTGCGGTCGAATTTTCGCCTGGATTTCTACAACGACTCCCAGGTAAGCATTACGACACTTTGGATCTTTTCCCTTGCCGCCCTGGCGATCCTCCTGCTGGCCTGCATCAATTTCATGAACCTGGCCACGGCGCAGGCCGCCAGCCGGGGCAAGGAGGTCGGCTTGCGCAAGGTCACGGGGGCCCGCCGATCGGAACTCATCAGGCAATTCCTCGGAGAAGCAGTCGCGATATCCTTTCTCAGCCTGGGCCTGGCGTTGTTGCTGGCCTATGCGTTCCTGCCTCTCTTCAACAGCCTGGCCGAAAGGCAGCTGACCCTGGCCCGCCTGGCCGAACCCTGGCTGCTTTTCGGATTGCTGGCAATCACCTTGCTGACCGGGCTGCTGGCCGGCAGCTATCCGGCGCTGATCCTCTCGGCGTTCAGGCCGGCGCAAATCCTGAAGGGAGGGCCGGTCTCAGGGGGGCGCGGCCAGGCCGCCCTGCGCAAGAGCCTGGTCGTCATCCAGTTCGCCATGACGCTCTTCCTCGTCGTGGGCACCTTCATCGTAGGCGAGCAATTGAAGTTCATGCGTTCCAAGGACCTGGGGATCAACCCGCATCACGTCCTGACCTTCTATTTGCCCGCAAGGGAGGATGTCCTGAAGAATGCCTTGCTTGCCAATCCCCGGGTCCTCAGCATGACCCATTCCCTGCCCCCCGGGATCGAGCAAAGGGGCATCGACAACCTGACCTGGGAAGGGAAAAATCCCGACGACCGCATCGCGTTCTATCCCACGACCGTCGATCCCGATTACCTCAGGACATTCGGCATCAAAATGGCGGCCGGGCGGTTTTTCTCCCATGACCTGCTTTCCGACCGGTCGAGATCCGTGGTCATCAATGAAACGGCGGCCGGGCTTCTGGGCCCCGGTTCCCCGATCGGGAAGCGCATCACCATCGGCGCCCAGACGACGCCCTGGACGATCCCTGAACGAAAACTGACCGTGATCGGCGTCATCAGGGACTTCCACCAGATGTCGCTGCACCGGCCCATCGAACCCGCGCTGTTCACATGGGAAAAGGAGGGCGGCTGGCCGTATATCAGCCTGCGCATCAGCCCGGTGAATGTCGCGGCGACATTGAAGTTCCTGGAAAGGACCAGCAAGAAACTGGCCCCGGCAGGCTTCCGCTTCACCTATGAATTCCTCGACATGCAGCTTGATGCCTTCTACAAGTCCGAGCGCACGATCAAGTCCATCCTCGAACTGTTCACGATACTGGCCATGATCACGGCCTGTCTCGGCCTGTTCGGGCTGGCCTTGTTCCTGGCCGAGAAAAGGACCAAGGAGATCGGCATCCGCAAGGTCCTGGGCGCTTCGGTTTCGGAGATCACCTTTTTGCTCTCCCTTGAATTCGTCAAGTGGGTGGCCATCGCCGCCCTGGTCGCCTGGCCATTGGCGTATTACGCC
>SPCN01000233.1 GCA_004525465.1 Chrysiogenales bacterium
AAAGCGGTCTCCCTCGCGCAAAAGATTTTTCCTTTGTATCTCCAGCGGCGCGACGTTCAGGGTCACCGCGGCCTTCATGATCGCCGCCTCAAAAACAAACATCGCCTGCGGCGCGCCAAAACCCCTCATGGCGGTGTTGGGAGGAAGATTGGTTCTGCATGAGTGGCAGGTGATTTTGGCGTTGGGGACATGGTAACTGCCTGTGCCGTGAAACAGGGTTCGCTCCATCACCGCCGGCGAGACATCTGCCGCAGCGCCGGCATTTTGAAAGGCTTCCACCTGGTAACAGAGGATTTGCAGATCCCGGTTCAGGCCCAATTTGAAATCAAAAGAGTAGGGGTGACGTTTGCCGGTCATGGTAAAGTCATCGATCCGACCCAGAATCAGTTTCAAAGGTTTTCTGAGAGTATAAGCTGCCAGGGCAGCCATTGCTCCCCAGGGTGTCGCCTGATCTTCTTTGCCGCCGAAGCCGCCGCCGATGCGGTTGACGTCAACTTCGATTTTGTGCATGGGGATTCCCAAAACCCTGGAAACGCCTTTTTGCACATATTTTGTCGCTTGCGTGGAGGAATGAATTTTGATGGCGCCTGCCTCCAGCATATAGGCATACGCTCCCTGAGTTTCAAGATAGATATGCTCCTGGCCGCCCATCTCGGCCTGGCCCTCGATAATGTGAGCGCATTTTCCCCACATGGCATCCGTATCACCAATGCGGAAGGTCCGGCTCGGGCAGATGAATTTTTTTTCAGCGTGGGCCTCCCGGGCGCTTAAAATGGGGCGGAGTTCTTCGATATCGATTTTGATTTTTGCGAGTGCTTTTCTGGCCAGCGCTTCGGTTTTGGCGCAGACCATGGCAATCGGCATGCCGACATAATGGACCTCTTTGTCGGCGAAGAGTTCTTCATCCTGGATGATGCTGCCGATTTGATTTTCGCCGGGAATATCCTTTGCCGAAATCACGGCCTCAACACCCTCCATTTTCAGCGCTTCTGAAAAATCGATCTTAGGCAATTTTCCGTGCGCGCAGGGAGAACCCAGAACAACTCCGAACAGCGTGTCTTCCCTGACCGGGATATCGTTAACATAGATCGATTCCCCCCTGACGTGGGAACGGGAGTCTATATTTTTCATTTTAAGGCCTCCAGAGAAATTGTTCCCGGTGAAAAATTCATGAGGTGGATGAAAAGTTGCTGCCTGACCAGCGAGCGCTTGTACTCGGCACGGCTGCGCGGGGTGATTTCACTCTGGGCGATGCGATTGGCCTCTTTAAATGTTTGATTATTGATTTTTTTGCCGAGCAAATATGCGGACGTCTTTTCCAGATACCTGATGGTAGGTCCCAGGGCGCCGACAGCGAACGAAGCCTTGGTGATGACGCCGTCAGCCAGGACGATCCTCATTGCTGAATTGGCGGTGGCCATGTCCAGATGACCGCGCTTGCTTATCTTTTCATAGCTGAAATGCGTATTTTCATCAGGCAGCTCAAAATAGATCCACTCGATGAATTCCTCGGGCTCTTTATTCACTTTCTTGTAGCCGATCAGGAAATCCTTCAGTTTTATTTCCCTGGTTTCACCTTTGTGGCGCAGGACGAGAGTGGCATCAAGGGCCATCAGGATGACGCAAACATCTCCGATCGGTGAGCTGTTGGCGATGTTGCCGCCGACGGTGGCCATGTTTCTTATGGGCGTGGAGGCCATCAATTTGAGATAGCCCTCCAGCCTGGGAATATATTTGCGGAGTTCCCTGGATTCTTTCAGATCTCTGATCGTTGTAGTTGATCCGATATAGCACTTGCCGTCCGTAAATTTGATCCGGCTGTAGGCGCTTGCCCCAAAAACAAGATTCAAATTGCCTGATTCAATGGCGCCTTGCGGATTTTGCAGCAAAATATCTGTCCCGCCGGCGATAATATATCCGGACTCCTGGACGGCAACCGGCTCTGGCGGCGTAATTTTTTTTAATTTCCCGGGAATATCCATGAAATAATCCGGCAGAAAATTATTCTTTACCAGCCAGGCCGTTGCTTCGGCCCCGGGCATGGGCTGCAATTTGCTTACAACGGCCGCGGCGGCTTTTTCAAGGGATTTGTATCCGGTGCAACGGCAGATATTTCCCGAAATGGCTTCGATGGCGTTCTCAAGATTTTTTTCTTTGTCAGCGTTCAGGCAAAAACCGTAAAAAGACATGACAAAACCCGGAGTGCAAAAGCCGCACTGCGTGCCGTTGTTATCGAGAATGGCAGCTTGAACCGGCGTGAGTTCAGGGCAATTGATGCCTTCAATGGTGACGATGTGCTTGTGGTTGGCATTGCCCAGCGGCATGAGGCAGGAATTCATTGTCTGGTATTTCAGTTCACCATCCTTGATTTCTCCAACCAGGATCGTGCAGGCTCCGCAGTCGCCTTGGCGGCAGCCTATTTTTGTACCGTAAAGATGCAATTCGTTGCGAATGAAATCAACCAGCGAACTGCCGGCGGGCGTGTCGGTTTTCACTTCTTTGTTGTTGACGATAAAATTAAGCATGGCTACACCTCGGAAGTGTTTTTTTTATTTCAGTCCCGGGCAGCACTTATTCACCCTGCCCCAGGCGCAGAGCGTAGAGGGCGTAAAAAGCAGAGGCGCGCACCAGGTCGTCGACAGGTATCTTTTCGTTCGGCGCGTGGGCCATGACCTCGTCGCCGGGGCCGAAGCCGATGGTGGGGATGCCGTGGATGCCGTTGATGACCACGGCGTTGGTCGAGAAGGTCCACTTGTCTACGCGGGGTTCTTTTTTGAAAAGAGAGCGAAACACATCTTCGGCCCGGGTCACGGCCGGATGGTCCGCGGCCACGGTCCAGGTCGGGTAATATTTTTCCATGCCGTATTCACGTCCGGTATAGGATTTTTCCAGGTAATGCAGCACTTCCGGGACGGCCGCCATGTCCTTGACCAGCTCGCTGATCTCGGCCAGGGCCGATTCCTTGCTCTCGCCGCCGGTCAGGCGCCGGTCCAGGTGGATGCGGGCAAAATCGGCAACCGCGCACAGCGAGGGGCTGGCGGAGACGAATTCACTGACCGTGACCGAGCCCTGGCCCAGGAAATCGTCCTGCTTCAGGCGTTCATTCAGTTTTTCGACTTCCAGGCAGGCGCGCGCCCCCATATAGATGGCATTCCTGCCGCGCTCGGGCGCCGAGCCGTGGGCCGAGAGCCCCTTGAAACCGACGCGGATCTCCATGCGGCCGCGCTGGCCGCGGTAGATGCCCAAAGCCGTGGGTTCAGTGATGATCACCAGCTCGGGCCTGATCTTTTCTTCCTCGATGATGTATTTCCAGCACAGGCCGTCGCAATCCTCCTCCATGACCGTGCCGGTAAAAAGGACCGTCCAGTCGTTTTTCAGGCCCAGTTCGGCCAGGATCCTGCCGGCCGTGACCATGGCCGCCGCCCCGCCCTTCTGGTCCACGGCGCCGCGGCCGTGCACGAAACCGTCGGCGATCCTGCCGGAAAAAGGCGGCTCGCTCCAGTTTTCGAGGTTGCCCTGGTCCACGGTGTCGATGTGGGCGTCGAATGCCAGCAGACGCTTGCCTTTGCCGACCCGGCCCAGGACGTTGCCCAGGCCGTCGCTGCGCACTTCGTCGAAGCGGGCCTCCTGCATCTGTTTTTTCAGCTCGGCGGCCACTTCTCCCTCCCGGGCGGTCAGTGACTTGATCTTGACCAGGCGCGAGAGGTTCCCGGCCGTGTAGTCCCGGTATTTTTCGGCCAGTTGCAGCACTTGTCCGGCGAGTTTATCCATGCATTCTCCTTAATGTTCTTCGAGCCGCTCCAGGATTTTTTCGCCGACCAGCAGCAGCCCTGGCGCCTGCCGTCCAGGAGCTTTCCCTGTCCATGCCTTATGGCGCGGCTGCCGGGGCTAGAATCCTGAGGCGGTTAGCAGCACTGACAATCCCCAGCAGGCCAGGGTGAAGGCGGCGGCCAGGGGTACCAGCAGTTTTTTTCGCGAAAGCCACAGGGGGAAAAAACGCTTTTCCAGACGGCGACCCAGGGCGTAGCCCAGCGGGAACA
>SPCN01000144.1 GCA_004525465.1 Chrysiogenales bacterium
CGGCTGGTTGGAAGGGATTATTTGATTTTTTTCCCTGGCAGCTTCTGCCCGCCCTGCAACAGCGTCAGGCCGGTGATCTTGCCGGAGGCATCCAGATCGAAAATCATCTGGGCGTCGACCACCTTGAGAAAGAAATCAGTTGTTGAATTTAATAGGAATTTCTCCTAAAATCATTTTAACCAGAGGTGGGAATCATGAAAACAGTAATTTTCTATTACAGCGGCACCGGCAATTCGCTGTGGTCGGCGCGGCTTCTGGCGCAAGGATTGGCTGATGTCAGTCTGCGTCCGATGAAAAAAGCCGATGCCCTGGCAACCGGTGACGCCGAAGCAGTGGGCTTCGTTTTTCCTGTCCACGTATGGGGTATTCCGGTCCCGGTCGTACAATTCATTGAAAAACTGTCATTGCGGCCGCGGGTGTACTTATTTGCCCTGGCTGTCAACGCCGGCCAGGTTTCACGCACTCTGATCCAATTGAGGAAAATGATGGCCAGGCGCGGTTTGAAGTTGGCCGCCGCTTATAGCATCGTCTTGCCCAGCAACTACATCCCCTGGGGCGGTCCGGGTCCAGCCGAGCGCCAAACGAGCCGCTTTGAAAATGCCAGCGTAAAAATAACTGAAGCCGCGGCCTGTATCGCCGGCGGCCGGGACGGTCCCATCGAAAAGGGTCCGTTGTGGCAAAGGATCATTTTTACCGCGATCTATAAAATGACATTCAAGCAGATCCATAAAATGGACAAGGATTTCTGGTGTGATGACAAATGCAATTCCTGCGCTGTCTGCGTTCAAATTTGCCCGGCAAAAAATATAGAATTAAAGGAAGGCAAGCCGGTCTGGCATCACAACTGCGAGCAGTGCCTGGCCTGCATCCAGTGGTGCCCGCAGGAGTCGATCCAATTCGGGAAAAAGACCCCGGGCTACGAGCGCTACCACCATCCTCAAGTGTCCTTGCAAGACATGCTGACTCATGTGGGGGAGCATTGACTTGGAGATGTTGGCGCTTTGTCGGCATAGAAGATCAAGAGCGCATTTTTGGCAAAAATATGATCAGCTCCAGGGTCCCATTTTGAAACGGAAGCCGACAAATCCAATCCTTGTCTCGGTGCTGCTGCTTGTTTTGGCGGCAGCCGTGGCCTGGTTTGCTTTGTCGGGTTTTGATTTCGCGCGCGGGTTGGTCAAGGAAAAAGGGACGGTGCTCCCGGCCCGGGTCATTGCGGACGGCTGGGCTGAACTTTCGGGCAAGAGCCTGGGGAAAGTCGTTTTCGCCCGCCCGCCGAAAATGTTCTTGCTTGATTTAACGACCGGGATTGAAAAGGAGATTCCCGGGCTGGTGGTCGCCGGAGCTGCGGGCCGGAAATTGCGCGGACTGTCGCCGCGGCCGTCCTGGGCTCCCGACGGCAAAAAATTCGCTTACCGCTTCGACAACAGGGTATATGTCTGTGACGAATCCGGCCGCAAGCGTGTCATCATCAACAGCCAAATGGACTGTTCCGAGGAAACAAGATGGAGCTGG
Source organism: Chrysiogenales bacterium (assembly GCA_004525465.1). GTDB lineage: Bacteria > Acidobacteriota > Aminicenantia > UBA2199 > UBA2199 > UBA2199. The sequence goes on from SPCN01000144.1 coordinate 1,513, forward strand.
TATCGTGATGGCGGCATGGATTGGCTGGCCGGCCCTGCCCTTGATAAAAATGTCATACTGGTGAATGTCTCCGATCCCGCAATTGTAAAAATCGCTTATGGGGGCGGGGATGTCCAAAAGCATTGCGAAATAACCGGGAGCGGCAGGTATGTCGTTTATGACGATGGGTCAAATATTTATGTAACTTCGTTCGGGGGAAATGAAAAAGGAATACGGATTTCCCAAGGCCAGAACTGCCGGCCCTGCGCCGCCGCGGATGACCGGGCGGCGTGGTTGCCGTCTCCGCACAGCCGTTACCGGATTTACAATGCTGCCAATGCTCGATTTCTCCAAGACCTTCTTGCCCCGCCTGGCGAAGAATTGTATCGCCTCAATTGGTCCAACCTTGCAGACTTCGCTGTCCACATGTTCGGCAGCACGGGCAACACGCGCATGCACGTGAGAAAAATCGCCACGGGAAGATATTTTTTTATTGGCTGCGGTTGGGATCCGGACTTGTGGGTTGGCCCGCAGCCCCTGGCCGAATAGCGGCGGCTTTTCTTGCGCTGCCGCTGAACGCCAGATAGGCCAGGGCCAGCAGCCCGATCGAATATTCCCATGCCTGGCTGGTGATATGGATTACGATCCCCGCTTCCTTGATATTTGCTACCGGGATCTGCAAGGTGGTAAAAACAAAAGAGAAGGCCAGTTCCCAGGTGCCGAAACCGGCCGGCCCCTGGATGGGGAGCAACGCTGTCAGTTCCGTGGCGGCCAGACCGAAGCTGAAGAGGGAAAAATTCTTCAGCCCGGTTCCCAGGTGCAGTATCCCCTCGAACAATATGAAATTGTACAAGTATTTGCAGATACGCAAAGCAAAACTGATGGCAAAAATTTTCAGCCTTTCCGAGTTTTTGCTGTGGGCCTGCAGGTAATCGTTGATGCCGCCCAGCGTCCCTGTGATCCTGGCCAGATGCAGGCGGCGCAATGCATTTCCTTTTAATAAAAAGCGAAAAAATCGGTCTGAGAAAAAAATCACCAGGATCGACAAAAGCAAAATGATGGCCATGCCCACGTAAAAAGGCCAGTGACTGATTTCGGTTTCCAAAAAGAAAAGCAATCCGCCCAGCATCATCACCAGGGCCATGGAGTCGTAAAAAACGGCGATCACGAAACTGGGAGCGCCTTCTTCGAGGGCGATCCCTCGCTTTTTTGCCAGCCAGGTGTAGAAGCCCAGGGCCGCGGCGCGCCCCGGCAGGAGATCGACGGAAAAGTTCCTGACCAGGGTGATCAGGAAGACATCTTTGTATGCCAATTTGCCGGACAGCAGGATGCGGTAGCGCCAGGCTCGCAGCACGGTTCCCAGGAGCGAAAGCAGGATGAAAGCGATCAAATAGGCGGCGGGGATCTTTAAAAAGTTGGCCATGATATCGGCAGGGGAAATGTTGCGAAAAAAAACAAGGACAATGATCAAAAGAACAGCGGCCGGGGCAATGAAATGTTTAATGAGTTTGCTAGCTTTGCGACCCGCAATTTTCATTTTTTTTCTTCCGGCCCGGCACCCATTCCATCCATAGCACATTGCCAAGAGGAAATGAAGATGTGTGGCGGGGGCCTCATTCTTTCCTTAGCGGCCGGGACCATGATGAAGGGGTAGCGTCCGTGCCCGTTTGTGGCGACCGTTGCCGGAATTGATCCTGGAAGCGGCGGCTGCCGGGGAGAGGCGGATATTATGGTTCATGCCTGCAGTTTTCCCCTGATCTCGGAAAGATTTTTGATCTGTAATTTATCCATTTCTATTTCGATCTCGCCGATGATGCGCACGGCTGCTCCGGGTTCGCAAAAATTGACCGTGCCGATCTGCACGGCAGCCGCGCCCACCAGGATGTAATCCAGAACATCCCTGCCGCTGCTGATCCCGCCCATGCCGATAACCGGGATGCGCACCTGGCGGCAGACCTCCCAGACCAGCTTCAAGGCCAGGGGCTTGATGGCCGGTCCCGAGAGTCCGGCCAGGGTGTTGGCGAACACGGGTTTGCGCTTTTCCAGGTCCACGGCCAGCCCCAGAAAGGTGTTGACCAGTGAAATGGCGTCAGCGCCGGCTTCTTCAGCCGCCCGCGCCACTCCGACGATATCGGCGGTGTTGGGCGACAGTTTGACGATCAACGGCTTGCCTACCACCTTCTTGACCCGCCGGACCAGGCGCGAGGTGTGGCCGACGTCCTGGGCCGGGCAGGCCCCGCCTTTCTTGACGTTGGGGCAGGATATGTTCAACTCCAGCATGGCCACTTCAGCCATGGCCGAAAAGATCTCGGCCACCTCCGCGAATTCGCGGTCATCTTCGCCGCAGACATTGACGATGATCGGCGTACTGGTCCTGGCGTGCAGGCGGCGGATGATTTCCTGAAGTTTCTCGCTCCCGGGCCCGGCCAGGCCAATGGAATTCAGTACTCCGGCCGGAGTTTCCGCCAGGCGCGGCGGCCGATTGCCCGGTCGCGGTTTCCTGAAAATTCCTTTCAGGACCAGGGCGCCGAGAAGATTGAGATCGAAAACGGCAGGAATTCTTCACCGTAGCCGAAGGTGCCGGAAGCCGGTATCACCGGATTTTTCAAGGTGCAAAAACCAAGGTCGGCGCTCAGTTCGGCCATTGGATCTCCTGCAGGGGGAACACGGGCCCTTCGTCGCAAACCTTGCGGTAGCTGCCGTCCGCGACCAGGACCACGCAGCTGTGGCATACTCCGAAACCGCAGCCCATCAGGGCTTCCAGTGAGGCGTAATTTTCCGTTTTTCCCGGATCGAGCATACTGGCCAGCCGTGACAGCATGGCTTCTGGACCGCAGGATAGGGTGGCCTGCGGCCGCTGTTCGGTGATTAATTTTTCCAGGCCTGCGGTTAGCAGCCCTTTTTTACCGATGCTGCCGTCTTCGCTGAAAATGACCGTTTTTTCAAAAGGCATGGCCTTGATCTCTTCCAGCAGGTGCAGTTCAGCCGCGCTGCGGGCGCCGTAGAGCAGAAACAATTGCCGTTGCGCCGCGTAAGCTTTGGCGTAGTGGAATAGGGGAACAATGCCCCGGCCGCCGGCGATGAGCAGGGTCTTTTTGCCCGCAAGCTCCGGGAAAGTGTTGCCCAGCGGTCCGAGTATGTCCAGGCTGTCGCCGGGGCGCAGGGAGCCGAGCAGCCGAGTACCGCGTCCCCGCACCTGGAAATACAGCCAAATGTGGGGCGGTTCGCTTTGTAGAATGCCGAAAGGGCGGCGCAAAATTGGATCCAAAGAGGGAGATACGCGGACCATAACGAAGTTTCCCGGCTTGGCCTGCTCCGCGATCCGCGGGGCGGCGATTTTCAGCAGGCGGCAGTCTCCGTCCAGGCTGCGGGCTTGCAGGATATGGCCGCGTTCGTCTTGCATGTCCCTCATTATGCCATGCTTTACCGGGGCTGTAAACAGTCTGCCTGACAAGCGAATGCTATCTGGGCAGGCTATGCCGCTCGATTTCAATCCGGCGAAGGTTTTTATTGTTTCCGCTTATCCGCATGCCTGGCCTTGAAAAAAAGAATTCTTCCCATCATTCCCCCGAAAAAATCATTGCCGGCTGTTGACAATACAGAGGATTGTCCTCAAGATGCAGGCAAGAACAAATTGATTTCCTTATCGGTTTGTTCAAAAACGGAGGAGAGGAAATGAAACGATTTGCTTTATCAGCAGGAGCCTTTTTCTGTCTGTCGCTACTGATGGCATTGCAGGTTGGCAGCGAAAGTACGGCCAGGTCCCAAAAAACCACCCCGGACAAGGCGATTGCCATACTCAAGGAGGGCAACGTCAGGTTCGTGAGCGGCAAGGCCACACATCCGCATACCGGGGCTGAGCGTCTGGCCCAGGCAGGGAAAGAGAGCCAGGCCGACCATGCCTATGCTACGGTGATTTCTTGTTCTGACTCCCGTGTTCCGGTTGAACTCCTTTTTGACGCCGGGATCATGGATATTTTTGTGGTTAGGGTGGCGGGAAATGTGATGGATGTCGATGAGGCCGGTTCCATCGAGTACGGGCTTGTTCATGTGAATACGCCGGTCCTGGTGGTGCTTGGCCATACCCAGTGCGGTGCGGTAACCGCGGTAACCCAGGTTGTGCAGGGGAAAGGTCACGCGTTGGAACGCAATATTCCGCCCCTGGTCAAGAACATTGAACCCGCCGTGCGGCGTGCCATGGCAGCCCACAAGGATGTCGGCGGCGATGCCATTATTCCCTATGCGATTGAGGAAAATATCTGGCAGGCCATGGAGGACCTTTTTATGATGAGCCCGGTTTCCCGGAACCTGGTCAAGGAAGGCAAGGTCAAAGTCATAGGTGCCATGTATGATGTCGGCACCGGAAAGGTCGATTGGCTGCCCGAGTCAAAGTCACAGGAAATTCTCAAGAAGGTCGAATCATCCCCGGATCGGGCCATGAATCCCATGGCTCAAGATCATTAACTGTTTATTGGCGGGTTTCTGTATTGCGGCCGCGTTCGTCTTGCATGCCTCTCATTATGTCATTCTTTGCCGGGGCTGTAAATAGGAAAGGTTTATCGTTGCCGGAGGATGGTGCGGGTATTTTTTGCGCGGGAAAACAAAGAACGGTCCTTACTGGGCGGCCGGGCTTTCGCCTTCTATCGTGGCTAGAAGGGTCTGCGCTTCCATGGC
>SPCN01000031.1 GCA_004525465.1 Chrysiogenales bacterium
GAACATTATCGGCATGGATCCCCAACAAGTGAAATTCCCCTACCGGCCGCATCCGCTGTTCCAAAGGCAGCGCAAGTGGCGCGAGGCGAAAAGCCGAGTTCAGGGGCCTGGAGAGCACCACCCGCAAAAACAACCGCCAAGCCATGAAGAAAATCATCCTGCAAAAGATTAAGGATTTTAAAACCGGGAAGCTATCCGAAAAGGAATTGTTCCTTTTTTTGCAAAATTTCCCCTTCAGCAACGATCCGCACCTCAAGCTCGATTTTCATCGCAAGCTGCGCCGGGGTATCCCCGAGGTCATTTTCGGCCAGGGCAAGAGCGTCGAACAGTTGCGCCGCATCGTTAAGAAATTCACCGAGGTCGGCGAGGAAATGCTGATTACCCGAGTCGACGCCGAGCGCTACACAGCGCTGAAAAATGATTTCTCCCATCTGAAATATCATGCCGCGGCCCGCATCATCACCTCGGACCGCCAGGCCAAGACCTTGAACAAGGGAAAAATACTGGTCCTGTCGGCCGGGGCCTCCGACGAGAAGGTTGCCGAGGAGGCTTATATCTCTTCACTTTACCTGGGCAATAAAACTGAAAAGGAATACGATGTGGGCGTCGCCTGCCTGGCCCGGGTCCTGAGCCTGCAAAAAAAATTTAATGGCTACTCGGTGATCATCGCCGTGGCCGGCATGGAGGGGGCCCTGCCCTCGGTCGTGGCCGGGCTGACCTCCACGCCGATCATCGCCGTCCCGACCTCGGTCGGCTACGGCAGCAATTTCGGCGGCCTGTCGGCCCTGCTCTCCATGCTAAATTCCTGCGCCGGCGGCATTTCGGTGGTCAACATCGACAACGGCTTCGGCGCCGCCTACCAGGCCACGCTGATCAACCAGAAACTTTCCTGATATTTTCGAAAAACTTGGATATTTTCCCTAGATGGGTTCCTTGCCAGTAGATTTTTTGGCAACTTTGGCAGCGCTGGAAAGAGCTCTGGGTGCGGAAAACGTAGGGCGGAACCAAGTCCCGTATCAGCTCCTTTTCAATCGCCGCCAGCTCGCCGTTGCACAGTGAACAGCGCGGCGGCAGAGTGAATTGCTCAAGATGGAAAACCGAGATAATTTCTTCCAATTGCTGACGGGGATAAACGGCCTCCACCAGGCGGCTGCCTCCGGCGGGCATGGCCTTGTGCAGCGCCACGTCCTTGGTCAACAGGACGCGGTTTTCCTCAAGGCAAAGTTTTTTCAGCGCATCATCGCCGGCCCGGTTGTCATAGAAGGTGTCGAAGCCGAGCATGCGCAGCCACCTGGCCGTACGGCCCAGCATGACGTCGGCGGCGAAGAGGGGAGGAGAGCTCATGGAGCTAGAAGGACCCGGGTACTCGGTGTACGGCATACGGTAGACGGTGTACGGTAACCGCAACAAACCGAAGCTTCGTGATGAATGCCGTTCTCTTCACAGTACGCCGTTTGCCGCCAGCCGAGCTCGGTCTTTTCAATATTCCTTGTCTGTCGATGCGCGCACAGCGCGGTTGTGGGCCCAGCTCCTGACCTTCTTGATCTGTTCTTCCATGGTGGTGGCCAGTGGCACCGAGTTGCCGAAAATAACGAAAAGATCGTCTTCGTTCAGCTTGCGGTTTTCGGCGAAGGCCTCGTACATGCCGGAGATGATCACCTGCTCAATTTCCGATCCCGACCAGTTCTTGGTGATCTGGGCCAGTTGCGGGATATTGTATTGACTCAAATCGTTATCTCTCTTGGTCAGGTGGATGGTAAAAATTTCCTCCCTTTCCTTGCGCGTGGGCAGGTCGATAAAAAAGATCTGGTCGAAGCGGCCGCGGCGCAGCAGTTCGGCCGGCAGCAGATCGATGCGATTGGCGGTGGCGGCGATGAATATTTCCGAGGTGTGTTCCTGCATCCAGGTGAGAAAATATCCCAGGATGCGCGAGGACGAACCGTCTGTTTGCTTGTCGCTGATACCGCTTTCGATCTCGTCGATCCAGAGCACGGCCGGGGCCACTGAATCCATAGTTTTGAGCGAGCGGGCGAATACCTCTTCCGGCGCGCCGGCGATGCCGGAATAGACCAGGTTCATGTCCATACGGAACAGGGGCAGGTTCCATAGCGTGGCGATGATCTTGGAAGCCAGGCTCTTGCCGCAGCCGGTGACGCCCATGGTCAGGATGCCCTTTGGCTTGTCCAGGCCGAATTCGCGCGCTTCCTTGGAAAAAGCCTTTTTTCTTTTCATCAGCCAATCCTTCAGCTTGTCCAGCCCGCCCATGTCGGCCAGGGTCAGGGCAGGGGATAAAAACTCCAGCACGTTTTCTTTCAGGATCAGCTGTTTTTTCTCCAAATGGATCTTTTCGATCAAACCGATGTGAATGCGCTTTTGTCCCTGGAACGACTTCATATAAGCCTTGTAGGCTTCATCCAACGTCAAACCCTGGACAGCGGTGACGAAGTTTCTTTTTTCTTCGCCACTGAGCTGAACCTGGATTCCGGCTTTTTCCATGGATTCCAGGAATTTTGCGCAGAGATTTTCCAATTCTTCGTAATCGGGGAGTTCAAAGTGAATTATGTCAATTTCTTTTTTCAGTGTGGTCGGCAGGTAATCGTCGGGCGAAAGCAGGAAAAGGAATTTTTTGTTGTTCTTGAAATGCAGGTAGCATTCGCGGATCTTGCGTATGAGGCCGGGGGAGTGGCGCAGCCGGGAGTTCAGGTCCTTAAAGACAAAGAACGCCGCTTCATTGGCGGCAAGAGCAAGATCCAATGCCGCCGCGGGCTCTTTGCTGTCCGGGATCATGGAATCGTTGCGGCTGAGGCCGTTGTGGCTCTCCCATGTATAGATGTTCAGGCTTTTCAGGGTCTGCTGGCACAGTTTTTTCAAAAAGCCTTCGATCCGTTTTTCCTCAAAAGAAACGATTTGCACGATCGGCTGCCCGGCGAGCAGTGAATCTTTGATCTGGTTAATGGACTGGTTCATCGGCAGCCTCCAAAGCGGCAAAACATTTTATTTTCCGGAATTTCATAGTGCTCTGAGTTTTAGATCCTGAAATTCAAGGCCCTTTCGATAATGGAAAATTCTGCGGGCAGTTTTTCCCCCATTTCGCCGTCATATTCGATGTGCACTTCGTCAGGAGATTCCACCTTTATGTTACGTGCTTTCAAGATGTGAACCTTGGGATTTTTGGCGATGGTTCCGGAATACAGGAGACGGGAATTTGTCACAATTTCGAACTTTTTCATGGATTCGATGAGCACAAGATCGAAATAACCATCATCGGGTTCCGCCTGCGGGGCAATGACCATGCCGCCGCCGAAGATCCGCCCGTTGGCCACGGCGCCGATCAGGTATTCGCCCTGCAGCTGTTGCCTGCCGTCAAGGGTCAGCTTAACTTTTTTGCTGCGGTATTTCATTATGGTGGACAGCAGGCCGCGGTAATAAGTGAAGGCGCCGCGGCGGCTGGACTTGATGTTGGAAATATTGCGGATCACTTCCGCCCCCAGACCGAAATCGGCCACGTTGATAAAATACTGTGACCTGTTTTTTTTAACAGAGCTGCCGTAGGTTATTTTTCCGATATCGATTTTTTTATTCAGGGAATTTTTGATGTGTGCGGCCGATTTTTCGAATTCCCTGGGCACTTTCATGAAACGGATGAAATCCGATCCGGTTCCGGAAGGGATGATGCCCACGGCCGCGTCTTCATTGATGACCCTATCGGATTGGGCGTTGAAAAAGCCGTTGCTGATCTCATTTAAAGTGCCGTCGCCGCCGACGCCTATGAGCAGGTCGAATCCCTGCTTGAGCAGTTCACGGGCGATCTCCGTGGCCTGGCGGGGTTTTTCGGTAAAAATATACTTGAACTCCCGAAAATGCGCACGGATGGCATGCTTTATCGCTTCCCATCTTTTTTCAGTTTGGCCGCGGGCGGAAAACGGATTGACAATGACATGGACTTTATTCATGTGTGCTCCCGGAAGGATGGTGGAATAATTTCCTGGCGATCAGGCCGGCTATCGCCCCGGCGATGATGGAGGCCAGAACGAAGAAAACGACCCCGATGATCATCATGGTTTTGAATTGGCTGCTGGCCATGGTGGAAAGTGAGTCATCCCGCAAAAACGGTGCCAGCGACCTCGCTTTTTCGATCATCTGCTCAAGCCGTTCCTGGTTGATGCCGATAATGTTCACCAGGCTGAGAATGGCGAAGATGCCGCCGCCGGTCAATCCGCTCAATGCCCCGGCCAGCATTGAATCGCTTCTTCTTAGCAGTTGATTTTCCTTGCAGAGCAAGTAGATCGTCAATCCGGCACCCACTGCGATCCAGAGCATGAAAAACAGGTTGAGCAGGTTCAGGCCCGGGAATAAGGACAGTATCCCGGACGCTCCGCCTCCCAGAATGACACTTTTGCCCAGGCCCTTTAATGGTTTGGAGTTGCTTGCAAACAAATTATGTACCTAATTGATGATTTCTATGGTTCCAGTGATGTGGGAAGGCAACGTGTCGGTGATGATGGTTCTGCCGGTCGGGGAGGTGTATTTGTAGATTTTTGTTTTGGGCCGGGACAGAGATGAAAATGTGGAGCTCATGCCCATCAAAGACATGACGCGGCGAATATATTGCTTGGTCTCAAGGTAGGGCGGGACACCATTGTATTTGCTGACGGCCTCCTCTCCGGCGTTGTAGGCGGCCAGCGTCAGGGGGATGTTGCCCCTATATTTTTCGTACAGGTATTTCAGGTGCCTCACCCCGGCTTCCATGTTTTCACTGGCGTTATAGCGGTTGATCACGCCATATTGCCGGGCCGTTGCCTTCATCAGCTGCATGATCCCCACGGCGCCTTTAGGGGAAACGGCTAAGGGATTAAAACCTGATTCGGTTTTGGCTACAGCGAATACCAAATCCTCGCGCAGTTGGTGTTTTTTGGTTAAAGATTGGATTTTTTCCTTATAATGCAAGGGAACGGCATGGCTGCGGGCTGCGGGCAGGAAGGTGATGCTGCCTTTTTTGGCATCAACCTTGTCCAGAGTGTTGGTAAGGACGATATGACCATTCTTGTCCTGGCGGACGACCAGTCCGGCGAAAAGGCAGGCGCCGATGAGCCAGGTTCCGCAAAAAACCGCTATTTTAAGCTTCATTGTGGCCAGTTAGAACGCGGTCGATCTTTTTCTTAAGCCCCTCCGGGTCGGCGATCGGTTCACCGCCTGCTTGGGCAAAATCGCTTCTGCCACCACCTTTTCCGTTGATCATTGGGGCTACCTTGCTAATAATTATATTCGCATTGAATTTCTCTGTCAAGTCCTTGAAAACCGAAACCACGATATGGGACTTGCCGTCGTTATTGCTATAAAGGACAGCAATGCCCCTGATCCTGTTCTTGATTTCATCGGCCAGGTCGCTGAGTTGCTGGCGATCGGTGCAATCCAGGGAAGCGATCACGACCTGGACTTGATCGATCAATCGGGTGTTTTTGAGCAAGCCTTCAATATCCATTTCCTGAGCGGACCTGCCTTTTTTTAACAGTTTTTCGTTTTCCTTGGCGCGTGCTTCCAAGCTTTTCAGGAAAGCCAGAACGACATCGGATTTCTGGTTGAAATGACCGAGCACTTGATCCAAAACGGAAAAGCTTTTTTGGATATGGAGATAAGCGGCTTCTCCGGCCAAGGCTTCGATCCTGCGGATTCCTGAAGATATCGAGCTTTCAGCGATGATTTTTAAGATACCAATCTCGCCGCTGGCTTGCAGATGGGTACCGCCGCACAGCTCGCGGGAAAAGTTGTCCATGGAAACAACGCGCACTGTATCGCCGTACTTTTCTTCGAAAATGGCAATCGCCCCGGTACCGATGGCCTCTTCATAGCTTTGCGTTTGCCGGGAAATGGAGATATTTTCCCTGATTTTCTCGTTTATGACTTGTTCGATTTTTTCCAACTCTTCGCCGCTCAGGGCGTTGAAGTGGGTAAAGTCGAAACGCAGCTTATCAGGTCCTACCCGCGACCCCGACTGCTTGACATGCAAGCCCAGCACTTCACGCAAGGCGGCGTGCAGCATGTGGGTGGCGGAATGGTGGATGGCGATCTGTTGGCGGCGGGCCCGGTCCACTTCCAACCGGGCACCGTCATTGACTTGCAGGCTGCCTTTTTGGACCTGCACCTCGTGCAGGATGGCCCCTGAAGGTGCTTTCCTCGTATCGACTACCGAAAAAAAAGCTTCATTGTTTTTTCCACAGCCGCTGTCGCCTACCTGGCCACCGCTTTCAGCATAGAACGGGGTGCGGTCGAATACCAGGATACCTTTTTCATTTTCGCCTATGCGGGCGGCTTCCTTGCCATCCACATAGATCGCTAGCAATCGGGCCTCGGCCTGCAACTCTTCATATCCTACGAATTCACTTTGCCAGCGGCTGATATTCTTCAAAACACTGATCTCTTTGCGTTTTTCCTGAAAGCTGGCGCGGGAACGTTCCTTCTGGTTTTTCAATTCGCGCTGGTAGGCGTCGAAGTCGATGCCTATGCCTTTTTCCATGGCCAGGTCGCGGGCGAAATCCAGCGGGAAACCGTAGGTGTCCGCAAGCCGGAACAGGTCCTTGCCGGCGAGCAGCGGCTGTTTTTTCGCGATGGTTTCCTGCAGCAGTTCGTCAAAAATTTTCAGGCCATTGACCAGAGTACGGTTGAAGCGGTCTTCTTCCCCGGCGATCACCTTGCTGATGAAATCCCGGTTCTGTTCGAGTTCCGGATAAACCGGTTTCATCACTTCGCTTACCTGGCTGCTGAGTTTGTGCAAAAAACTGTCCTGCAGGTTCAGTGATTTTCCATGCTTGACCGCCCGGCGCAGGAGGCGGCGCAGAACGTAGCCGCGGCCGTCATTGGCCGGCATGATGCCGTCGGCGATGAGAAATGTCAAAGCGCGGATATGATCAGCGACAACATGCAGATCCACTTGCCTGGTCGGATCCCGGCGATCGACCCCGGCCAGCTCGGCTGTGCGTTCGATGATCGGCAGGAAAAGATCTGTCTGGTAGTTGTTTGCCGCTCCCTGCAGGATGGCGGTCAGCCGTTCCATGCCCATGCCGGTGTCGATGGACGGGGCAGGCAGGGGCTGCAAACTGCCGCTGGCGTCGCGGTTGTACTGCATGAAGACCAAATTCCATATCTCGACAAAACGGCGGTTGCCGTCAAAAAATTCCCCGGGGCCGAATTCCGGGCCGCGGTCATAATGGATCTCAGAACAGGGACCGCAAGGGCCGGTTTCGCCCATCTGCCAAAAATTGTCTTTTTCACCAAGCTGATGAATCTTTTGTGAAGGCACGCCGATCTCTTCCTGCCAGATGCGGAAAGCCTCTTCATCATCCTGAAAAACGGTCACCCAAAGCCGTTCGGGCGGCAAATGGAAATTCACTGTCAGCAATTCCCAGGCGTAGGCGATGGCCTTTTCCTTAAAATAGTCTCCAAAGGAAAAATTGCCGAGCATTTCAAAAAAAGTATGGTGAAAATCTGTTTTTCCGACTTCATCGAAGTCGTTGTGCTTGCCCGATACGCGCATGCATTTCTGGATGCTGACCGCGCGGCGGTATTCCCTTTTTTCTTCCTGAAGAAAAACGCCTTTGAACTGGTTCATGCCGGCGTTGGTGAACAGCAGGCTGGGGTCCTTGGCCGGGATCAGTGGTGAGGACAAGACCCTTTGATGTTCTTTTTTAATGAAAAAATCGTAGAAAACGCGGCGGATTTCAATGCTGCTGAACATCAGTCGATTTCCAGCAGGTTGTGATCCGGGTTCATATCTTCCGGAAACTTTTCCGGATGGTCGCTGCCGCCGATCTCGGACATCCGTTTTTCCATCTCCTCCATGGACATGTCTTTGGCGCTCTGGATCCCGATCTTTTTCAGTTTGAACTCATCGGGATTGCTGGCCCATTTCAGGGCTTCATCAAAGGAGATGAAGTTTTTCGTGTATAGGGAATACAGCGACTGGTCAAAAGTCTGCATGCCATACTGGGAGATGCCCTGGGAAATGGCTTCCTTGATCAGTTTTGTTTTTTCCTGGGTTACGATGCAGTCCTGGATGAAGGGCGTGGTTATGAGGATTTCCACGGCCGGCACCCGGCCCTTGTCGTCGGAACGGGGCAGCAGCCTCATGGAGATGATGGCTTTGAGCACCGAGGCCAGTTGGATGCGGATCTGTTTTTGGTGATGGGGCGGGAACATGGAAATAATGCGGTTGACCGTTTCCGGCGCGTCCAGGGTGTGGAGGGTGGAAAGGACCAAGTGGCCGGTTTCCGCAGCCAATAGGGCTGTTTCGATGGTTGCCAGGTCGCGCATTTCACCGACCAGGATCACGTCGGGGTCCTGGCGCAGGGCGCTGCGCAAGGCTTTGGCGAAATCATTGGTATCGGAACCTACCTCACGCTGGTTGATGATGCTCTTTTTGTCACGGTGCAGGTACTCGATCGGGTCCTCGATGGTGACAATGTGCTCGATGCGGTGGATGTTGATGTAATCGATCATGGCGGCCAGGGATGTGGATTTGCCGCTGCCGGTTGTTCCGGTAACCAGGATCATGCCGCGCATTTCCTGGGAGACCTTTTCCAGGACCAAAGGCAGGTTCAGGTCGGCAATACTCTTGATCTGGGTGGGAATGACCCTCAACACCATGCCCACTGCCCCCCTTTGATAAAAGACGTTGCAGCGGAAACGGCCCAGGCCGGGGATGCTGTAGGCCATATCGATCTCATGGTCGCGTTTGAATTTCTCCTTTTGTTCGCTGTTCATCATGGCAAATGCCATGGCGATCGTGTCCTCGGGCATCAAGCGTTTCAGTTCGACCAACGGGTGCAGGGTGCCGTTGATCCTGACCACCGGATGGTTGCCGACCTTGAGATGAAGATCAGAAGCGTATCTTTCCACGCTTATTTTTAATAGATCATCAATGCTCATTTTTTTCGCTCCTTCTCAGAGGTTATTATACAACAATGATAAAAAAACACAAAGGCGGGCGGCGACCGCCCAAGTTCTGTTTTTAGCTTTTCCTTTCTGCTATAATTCTGTGCATGAAAAAATTGTTGCGCGTGGCTGCATACGCCCTGTTGCTTGTTTTTTCCGCCTGCAGCGCAAAAACCGGCATCCGCAGCCAACCGGAGTTTGGCCCCCCGGCAGTTGCCCAGGACAGCCTCAACGTGTTTCAGACCGGGATCGCTTCCTGGTACGGGGATGATTTCAACGGCAAAACCACGGCCAACGGTGAGATCTATGACATGAGCAAACTTACCGCGGCTCACCAGAACCTGCCATTTCACACCCTGGTGGAAGTGGAAAACCTGGAAAACAAAAAAAAAGTTCTGGTGCGGGTTAATGACCGGGGCCCATTTTTGAAGAACCGGATCATCGATCTTTCCTGGCAGGCGGCGCAGCGGCTGGAAATGGCCGAGCAGGGAACTGCGGAAGTCAAACTCCGCGTGCTGCGCTGGGGCGGGGCTACCATTGATGGGCAGACCCCGGCGAACGGCGGCTTGAAATGCTTTGTGCAGGCCGGAGCGTTTTCCGTCAGGGAAAATGCCGAGGACATGCTCCTGACCCTGGGGGAGATCTTTCCTGACCTTTTTTTCAGGATCGTGCTTGAAGACGGCATGTTCAAGATCATTTCCACGAAATTAACCGCTGCCCAAGACTGCCGGGAGGTCATAAAAAAGCTGGCCGCTTTCCACCTGCAGGGTTTTATCCGGGAGACCGATATTTTTCCGGAAAAATGATTCGGTTTTGTTGAATTTTTTCGCTGGTCGCTTGAATTTTTATTTTTTTTGAATTAAAATATCCCCATAGACTGAGGAGAGCATGATTCATTTGTCGCGAATGAGAGTTTTTAGCAGAAGGAAAGGGCAGGTTCGTTAATGGTTGAAGAGCAAAAACCGGACCTGCCGGTCGATAATGTCGAGGCGATGGGCGAGAGCGCTCATGCCAAGAAAATTCTGATCGTTGATGACGACACTGCAGTGCGGGAATCTCTGAATGATTTTTTGGAGTTTCATGGTTTTGCGGTCATGGCGGTCGACAGCGCCGCCAAAGCCTTGGAAGCTCTAGCGAAATCTGATTTTGACCTGATCATATCCGACCTGGTCATGCCAAAAATGGACGGAATCTCCCTGATCAAGGCCATTCATGAAGCGGGCAAGGATATCCCGTTCCTGGTTATGACCGGCTTCGCTTCCATTGAGTACGCCGTGGAGTCCATGAAAGCCGGAGCTGCCGATTTCATCACCAAACCCTTGAAATTCGACCATGTCATGCTGATCGTAAACCGAACTCTGGAAACCTGCAACCTGCGTGAAATGGCAAGAGAAAGGGAATATTACAAGGATCTTTCCAATAGCGATGGTTTGACCAGGATCAGCAATTATCGCCATTTCAGCCAAGTGCTGCAGCTCGAGATCGACCGCCAGCGCCGCTACCACAGACCGCTGACGCTGCTGATGGTTGATATTGATGATTTCAAAAAAACCAATGATCGCTACGGCCATCTGATCGGCGACCTGGTTCTGATCAAAATCGCTGCCTTGTTGACCGCCGAGATCCGCGGTTTTGATTTTGTTGCCCGTTACGGCGGCGATGAGTTCACTGTGATCCTGCCTGAAGTTACCGAAAAAGAAGCGCTGGCCGTGGGCCGCAGGATCATGAGATCCATCGGGCAATATGAATTCAAATCACCTGAAAACGAAGCGATCGGCATGCTGAGCGTCACCATTGGCATCGCCTCTTTTCCAAAGGATGCCACGGCCGGGCAGGAGCTGATCTCCCGGGCCGACCAGGCAATGTATGCCGGAAAAAGTGCCGGGAAAAACTGCATGTGTATTTTTGGAGATGAAAAGAATGTCACTCGCCTGCGCAAACCCACCCCGCAGCCGCAGCAGTTGAAGAAATAGATATCGGAACGGAATTCCCTAAATAAATGAGTCGGGATGGATGATTTCGTTGTTTCGGATCAGCCAACGTCCATTGGCTAACAGGTGTGTGATCTGGTCCTTTTCATCCAACAACAAAAGATCGGCGTCCATACCGATGCCGATCCTGCCCTTGCCATTGAGTTTTAAAATGCGGGCGACATTGGCGGTAACGGCCGGCAGCACTTTTTCCAAGGGCAGTTTCTCCTGGCGTACAGCGTCGATAAGCTCTTTGAAAATGGCTTTGGGTTTGCCGCTGACCAGTTTTAGCAGGTTGCCTTCTTTATCAAAAGTGGGCCGTGAACCGCATCCGTCCGAAGAAAATGTAATATGTTCCAACGGCACGCCGGCATTCAGGAGTTCCTTGAGGCAGCGGGAAACTTTGATCTCTTCGTCGGAATAATAAGGATAGGAACTCGCGGTCAGGTCTATGTAACCTTTTTTGCCGTAAATCTTGGCCGCTTCGAACACCACCCGGTTGCGGTTGCAATGGGTTGGTAAAAACTGGGAAAACTGCAGCTCGCTTTTTTCGATCGCCGCGTAGAGCATGGCGAACGGTTCAGGGGCGTCACCCAGATGGATGTTGACAATGCCTGCCTTGGCACCGATCATGCCGCCGACGCGGGCCAGTTTGGCCAGGCGGATCAATTCGTCCAGGGTGGGGTTGGAAGAGCGATGATCGGCGATGGCGATCTCGCCCACACCGATGATCTCCTCGATCATGGCGATATCTTTGCCTGCATCACCCAGGATGGTTGGTGGCGGCACCTGATAGGCGCCGGTATATATCCAGGCCGAAACCCCTTCCTGCCGCAGTCCCTTGGCTTTCATCAGGACCGACGCCACTGAACGGGTCAAGCCGTCGGTGCCCAGGCAGCCGATAACGGTGGTGATACCGCCTTCCAGCATGTCGCGCAGGGACATTTCCGGGGTACGAGTGGCCGGACCGCCTTCGCCGCCAGCTCCGGCAATATGCACATGGGAATCGATCAGGCCGGGAAGCATGCGCAAAGATCCCGCGTCTAAGATTTCGATGTCGTATCCTGCCTGAGATTGTATCTCGGCAGCCAGGGCGACGATCTTGCCGCCGGCGACCAGGACATCTTTTTCCCCAATGAATTCTGGAGCATAAACCCGGCATCCTTTGAAAAGTATCATGTCTACCTCCGGGTCAAAAAACCGTTTTCCCTTCCAAGCATTCTGTGAACCTGCTGGAGGCTATTTGCCGAGCGTGGCCACCATTACCGCTTTAATTGTGTGGACACGATTTTCGGCCTGGTTGAAAACCTGTGATTGCCGGCTTTCGAATATTTCTTCGCTGACCTCGCAGATGTCAGGAAACTGCTTGGCCAGCGCTGTTTCTGTGTTGTGAAAGGCGGGGAGGCAATGCAGGAAAGTGCATTCGGGATTTTCGGTCTTGTCGAACAATTTGCGATTGATCTGGTAGGGCTTGAGCAGCCAGATTCTTTTGAGGATCTGATCTTCTTCCCCCATGGATGCCCAGACGTCAGTATATATGATGTCGGCGTTTTTCACCCCTCCGTAATAGTCGTCGGTTATGGTGATCTTGGCTCCGCGTTCTTGAGCGAATTCCCGGCATTCCTTGACCAGTTCCTTGGCCGGGAACAGGGACTTGGGAGCGACAATACGAAAATCCATGCCCATTTTGGCGGCGCCGATCATCAGCGAATTGGCCATGTTGTTGCGGCCGTCTCCCACATAGGCGAAGTTTATACCCTTCAGTCGTCCCTTGACTTCAAGAACGGTCATGAAGTCGGCCAGGACCTGAGTGGGATGGTAGAGATCGGTCAAACCGTTCCAGACGGGGACTCCGGCATATTGGGCCAGCCCTTCCACGGTTTCGTGCTTGAAACCGCGGAACTGGATGCCGTCGAACATGCGGCCCAATACGCGTGCCGTGTCTTTGACCGTTTCCTTTTTTCCCAGTTGGATGTCGTCCTTGCCCAGGTATTCTGGGTGGGCGCCTTCATCGACGCAGGCCACAACAAAGGCGCAGCGGGTACGTGTGGAAGGTTTTTCGAATATCAGGGCGATATTTTTCCCTTGCAGATTTTTCCCGCGCAGGCCGGCGTACTTGTCCTGTTTCAACTTTATGGAAAGCTGCAGGAGAAAATCGATCTCTTCCGGCGTGTTGTCTTTCATGGACAGAAAATGTCTTCCTTTCAGATTGAATGGCATGGGGCAACCTCCATAAAATTAAATTGAATATTATCCCAAAAAACAAGTTTTCGCAAGGGCCCGGCCAAAGTCAGGGATTTTCTTGACAGCCGTTGCCCTATCTGCTACTCTATCACTATTGTACCGATAGAACCAGATGAATCCTGACGAAATTGAGATAAAAGTAATTGCTAGCGCTGACCGCCAAGCCGTCAAGAACCTTTATCAGCAGGCCGGTTGGTGGGAAGAAAACGATGAGAGCCTGGATGGCTGCGCCTGGATCGACACTCTGGTCAGCCAATCATTCTGCTTTGTAGGCGCTTTCAGCGGCGGCGAAATGATCGGCATGGGCCGCGCCGTATCCGACAGCATCAGCGATGCCTATATTCAGGATGTCGTGGTTTTAAAAAAATTCCGCGGCCGGGGCATCGGCGCCGCCATCATCCAAAAAATCATCTGTTATTTAAAAACCAGACGCATAGGCTGGATCGGCTTGATCGCCGAACCCGGTACGCAGGCGTTTTACCAGCGGCTGGGATTCGCCCTCCTGGAAGGGTATGCGCCCATGCTGTTGAAAAGGAAAAAGGATTGAGCAATGTTGAAATTCACATTGAAAGATTTTTCTCCGATTACGCTTGCCGACAGAAAGATCAT
Source organism: Chrysiogenales bacterium (assembly GCA_004525465.1). Taxonomy (GTDB): domain Bacteria; phylum Acidobacteriota; class Aminicenantia; order UBA2199; family UBA2199; genus UBA2199. The sequence goes on from SPCN01000031.1 coordinate 13,752, forward strand.
CCTGCCACTGTTGTTGGAAAGCGACGTTTTTTTCTGCGATTACAGTTTTGCAAACCTCTTCATGTGGGGCGATATTTACAGTACCAGCTGGTTTTTTCATGATGAACGTCTTTGGCTCTACAACGGCTACGATGACCTGATGCTGATGCCGATCGGAAAAGTTCTGAGCCTGCCCGAACTGATTGCGGTTTCAGACATGCTGCGCCAGGAAGGAAAAAA
>SPCN01000173.1 GCA_004525465.1 Chrysiogenales bacterium
GTCAACAGCAGATCTGACCACTTTCTCATCCTCTGTCAACGGCTGGTCGATGGCGAGAAACTCGTAATACTGGTATTCACTCATGGTTTCAGCTCAGCCTTTATCCGCCGGTATTGGTCCGGATATTTTCGTTCGAGCAAATCGACAATCGATTTTGAATTCACCTGTCGTATGAATTCATCCGTTGTTAAATCAAGGGCCCTTGTGCACTGTGAACTGACGGTGTTGTACCTGACATCCAGTTTTTGAGCAATTTTTCGAAATGCTTCCTTGTGGGCCAGCCCGCTCCACATCAATTTGATGACAGGTATCAAATAGTCTTCCAGGTTGCTATACCCCTTGCTGCCCAGCGGTTTCTCATAATTGGAAGGTCTTCGACCAGACGAATGGTCGGCATCAGGCTCTGAGATTTGTGTTCTTTTCGGCATTCGGGATGTTTCCTGTTTTATAAATCCGCGAATACTTTGCTGAAGTTGTTTGCAGAGGGCAATTTGTTCTTGATGCTGCTCATATCTCGAAAACAGCGCTATTTTCAGCTCAGTTAATTCTGTTGGAACGGGCAGGCCTTGCTTTTTCAGACGCACGATGAAGGCTTCAATCTCTTTTACTTGACCGAATGAAACAGCTTTTTCCGAATCGGCGATGTTTCTTTCCAAGAGCTGGGTAATATCCTCAAACTCAGCTATTACGCGCTCTATTCGAGTCTTCAGGTCATCCAGACGATCCATCAGAGAATGCTCCTGGGTATCATGATCTAATAGTTCTTGTAAAAAGCCTCCGCCGTGAATTTTACGAACTCCTCGGTCTTTTCCGAACTTCGGGCAACCACCTGCCAGGGTTCCAGGCGAGCAATCTCGGTTTGCAAATCCTTGGCGGTTTTGCTGCTGCATCCCAGAATGTCCTGTACCGATGCGGCCGAAACCCCTTCGCATTGAAAAATAAACGCAAATTCCAGGAGTTCCTGGAAATTGAAAAACTTTTGCTGGTAATCGTTGGGGGATTGGCTGGCAAAGAACGCCACGATGCCTTTGGAACGGCCCTCCCGGATAATGCGCTGTAAAAAAATATTCCGCTGGCTCAAATAATTGTGTGCCTCGTCGATGACCAGGATGGAGCGTATGGTGCGGCGTCCATCCCGGACCGGGCTATCAGGCAAAAGCGCCATTTCCTTGTAAAGGCGTTCGATGACCAGATAGGCGACCAACTCCTTTAACACCGGCATGGCGTGTACGTCGATCAAGACGGTCCTGTTGGAAAGCCGATCAATGGGAGCCACATCACTGCCGTGCCGCCAGAACAGATCGAAATCCGATAGATCCCGCAGCACTTCAATGAGGCTGTCGTCCCGTTTGTTGTCCTCCTCGTACATGGCGGCCACCATCCGGTACACATCGTGAAAGTCCGGATATGGCGTTGCGCTGTCGGCCCGCTGTGCATAGGCGGCCCGAATCGCCTCGGTCACCGCCTTTTTGGACCACGCCCAGCTTACTGTTGATGGATGCAAAGCTTTCGGCCTTTTCACGGGCCGAGACATTAACCGTTTGCTCGTCGTAGGCCGGCAGCACAAAAGGATTGATGGGCAGACTTTCTCCCTCCTGGAGCAAGCGGAACGGATGAACCTTGGCCACCTCCAGAAAGCGTTCATTATCGACCACATCGCCCTTGTAATCGAAGTAGATGAAATTGGTCTGATAATTGGACTGCTGGCGAATATCCGCCAGGATCTTTAAAATGAACTGCGTTTTCCCCGTGCCCGGCTTGCCCATAATGGCCAGGTGCGAGTTGGCGTGCCGGGCCGTATTGTTGATCGCCATGATGAGTTCGCTGCGCTGCAACAGGGTTCGACCGATAAAAATATCCAGCCCGTGGCCGGCCATTTCCCGGCGGCCCCCGAACTCCACTTCATCCACCAGACGCATCAGCAAACTGTCCGCATCGCGGCCGCACTCCTGAAACAATTGCCCCATCAGAACGGCGCCACTATCGATGTGATTTTTCACAATGGAGCGATTGGAAAAAAATGGGTCCTCGCCGATTTCGCGTTTTTGGTAGACGTGGCAGATCAACGCCCGCATGAACACTTCATCTTCACCCACAAAGGTCGGGCGCTTCATCTCGCCGCCGGTAAAACTGGGGCTCTGGGCCACGTCCGGCCCTTCCTTGGCAAGCGATAGGGCAAACGCCATGCGGGCCAAGGTGGCTTTTTCCAGTTTGGTTTCAAAACGCAGGGCGCTGAGCACCTCGTCCGCATCATTGGATGTGTACAGTCGGTCGGCCATGGTCTAATTCTCCCAAAAATATTCTTCCCGGAAAGTCGTCAGCTCCCGCTGCTGGTCAAATACCAGGCTCCCCGCCACGCTGAGACGGACTTTGAGGGTGCGGTAGTAGTCCTTATCGATTTCGGTGTCGGTGGACAGGATAATCACCTGCTCTCCGGCATTGGGGAAATAGTTGTTCACGATGTTGTCGCGGTGGGTGCTGTCCAGCCGGGACAGGGGCGTATCGATGATAATGGGCAGCTTGAGCTGGCTGGTCTGCGCCAGGCCCCACAGCAGGGAGACCGCAAACACTTCCTTTTCGCCGGCGGAAAGACCGGACTTTTTGATCTCATGGCCGTTGCGGTCGGAGATGCGTACCTCGTAGCTCTTATCATCAATGATGATGTCTTTGATCAAACCGCTGCGGCTGGAGAGCAGGCGATACATCTCAAAGGTTTTTTCCTGGAGCAGATGGACCTTGTTCTTACGCAGCCGCACCACGAATTGGTTCAACACACCGGCGATAGCGTCGCACTCCTGGATAAACTCCGCTTTCTCTTTGGAGACATGATGTTTTTCGAACAGTTTTTCGATCTCCATCTGAATATTGCTGATCCTTTTTTCAAGGGCGAGGATCTCCTCTTCCAACAGGCGCAACTGTTCCGATTTTCGGCCGATCTGTGTGGAGCATCCTTCCATGTCGGCCTGGAGCTGTTCGAAGAGTTCGCGCTCCGATTCGGTCAGCAGGCCGGCCTGGCTCAAGCCCTCGAGCTTGCGGACCTGGGATATCAGCTCGCGTTTTTCCTCCAGCAGGGGTTTGAGCAAAAACACATCGCCGCCTTCCAAGGCCTCCATCTTGTTGAGCACACGCGCCGCATCGCGATCGGAAAGGTCCAATATTCTGATTACCTCGCCTTGGGGGTCGCCCTCCTTGAGCAGCCGGAAAATGCGCCGCTCCAATTCCGCCATCTTTTCAATCGAGAGCGTTTCCCGGTAAATCGGTTCCGGTTCCTCAACCACCCGCACGATCCGTTTGGCCAGGGAGGCGGCGTTCTCCTTGATCGCCTCGCTGCCGGCCGATTCGCGCTCCGCCTCGATCTGCCGCCGCATGGGGTCAAACAGCCTGCCGGTAATGGCAAACGGCAGGGTCTTTTCGCACAGCGCACGGATCTCGCTTTCCAACTGGGTCAGACGGTTGGCCGCCTGAATGCGCTTTTTTTCATTGGCGCCCATGGCCTCCCGGGTTTCCGGCTCGATGTGAAAGGCGGCGGCAAAGCGCTGCCGGGCGTCTTCGAGCTGTGCTTTGAAATCCTCCAGCTCCTGCTTTACGGAATCCCTTTCGTGTTGTTTGCGACCCAGCTTGCTGCGCTCTTTTTTCAATTCGCTTTGTTTGAAATCCAGGTCCTCGTCGGAAATCTCCACAAACCCTTTGCGCTCTTCATTCTTGATGTAGAGGATGTCGGTAGCCAGGCGATTGATGTACTGGATGCCCAGGGCGGCTTCCAGGGAAGATTTCAGCCGGACCTCCGAGTGATCGTCGGCGGCGATGGCCTGGATCTTTTCCCCGTCAAAGAAGAAAAACTGGGTAATACCCGGCGGGATCATGGAGTGGATAAAATCCTGCCAGATCTCCTGATTCTGCACCGACACCCGCTTGCCGTCGCGCACCACCACCAGCCGCTCGGTCAGATCCCGTGGCTTGGGATCGTCGGCGACCCCCGCGCTCCAGGAGCGTTTGACCACCAGTTCCGACAGGTCGTCCATTTCCATGACCAGCTCAAAGAAGACGTTGGCGTTGCCCCGGGCCTTTTCGCGGCGGTTGATGTTGCGGAAAATTTCATCCGGCTTGGCCCCGTAGAGGCAATAGTTGATCGCCTCCATGATCGAAGTCTTGCCCGCGCCGTTCATGCCGCCGATCAGAAAAATGCTCCGGCCGTCATCGCCCACGGGAAAACGGATCTCGGTGGCAAACTGGAAGGATTTGTAGTTTTCGACGGTCAGCTTGCGGAATTTCATCATGACCCTCCTTCAGCCGAGGGACTGCTTTTCAGGATTTCCCGCAAGGCGTCATAGACGCCGGTGCGCCGCTCCTTGAATTCATAATCGTAAACCGTCTCGAGCAGTTTGAGCACCTTAACCTGACTCACACCGTTTTGAACACAAAGCTCGTCGAGCAGTTGCCGGTCTTCAATGGATAGCTTCATTTTTTCTTGCCTCGCTTGCCGTCGGTCAGTTGCTTGACTGTTTTGTCAAAATCGCTTTCCAGGTGATCTTTTTGGCGAATGCGCTTTTGGCTGAATTTTTCGTACTCAGCCTCAGCTGATTCTTTGGCCATTTCGTGGGAAATCCGGCCGGCATGGGTGAGAATGTCCCGCTCATTGACCGATAAAAAAGCGTCCAGCTTTTTGATCCAGTCAGCCATATGCATGGGAATGCGTCGCATGGCCTGACCCTCGGCAAAGATCAGGTACTGCTCCACCAGATTGTTCAGGGCCAGCAACTCATTTTTCGCAAGATAATTTTTGGCAATGGCCACATCCTGTTTGCGCACCTTGGCGCCGCGCCAGTTCGTCAGCCCCATATTGGCCTTGGTGCTGTCGACCCGTTCATGGATGATTTCCGCCGCAGTCATCCCGGTGATGGCCCAATGCATCTTGTTCTGGACGGTCTTGAAAAAATCGATGCTGATTTCCAGGGTGGGGTCGTAGTCGATGCTGGTGGCGTAGATATCGGTAATTTTCTGGTAAAAGCGCCGTTCCGATGTTCGGATATCCTGGATGCGGCGGAGCAACTCATCAAAATAGTCAAAGGGCTGATCCGGGTTTTTCAGGCGCTCGTCGTCCAGCACGAATCCCTTGACGATGTATTCGCGCAGGCGCTGGGTGGCCCAGATGCGGAAGCGGGTGGCCACATGGCTTTTCACCCGGTAGCCCACGGAAATGATCATGTCCAGATTGTAAAAATCCA
>SPCN01000291.1 GCA_004525465.1 Chrysiogenales bacterium
AAAAACTGAAACACCTGAAAAACACGGTACTGCTGCCGCACCTGGGCAGTGCCACCGGCAAGACGCGGCGGAGCATGGCCATGATGACCGTCCAGGCCGTGCGCCGGGCGCTGAACGGCAAAAGGCCACGGCACTTGATCCCGGAGTGGAAAGAGCGACTCAGGAAACAGGGGACAGGGTTCAGGACATAGGGTACAGGGAAGAGAATCGAGCTATAGAGAAACTCGACGATTCCTCATCATTGGAGTTCGTGCGAATTTCTTGCCGTATGCCGTCAACCGTACGCCGTACGCCGAGTTCAACCCATCATTCTTCCTCTCTTCCTCGTCACGTGTTACGCATCACGATAGTACATGGCCTTCTTCCCGGTGCTGGCAAATTTACAGTCACTGGCCTATAATCCGCACATGAGCAAATCGGCAAAGCTCGGTCAGAATTTTTTGCACGACAGGAATTTCGCCCGCAAGATCGTTGATCTCCTGCCTGAGCCGCAAGGACCGCTGCTGGAGATCGGCGCCGGCAAGGGGAGCCTGAGCGAACTCCTGGTCGAGAAATTCCCGGGGCGGCTGATCAGCCTGGTCGAGATCGATCCGCTGCTGGTCAGGGAACTCGAACAACTCCTGGCCGGCCGGGCGCAGATTATCAACGGCGACATCCTGCAGATCGACCTGGCCGCAATGGTTCCGCAGGCCCAAATCACCGTGATCGGCAATCTCCCCTATCACATATCCAAGCCCCTGATCGACTGGTTCATCGCCCAGCGCGCCCGAATCAGCGAGGCGGTACTGATGCTGCAAAAAGATTTTGTCGACAAGCTGCTGTCCCCCGCAGGGGGAAAAAAATACAACGCCCAGTCGGTTGTTTTCCAAACGCTCTACCAGGCCCGGCGTTGCTTCGACGTGCCGGCCGGCGCTTTCAAACCGTCGCCGAAGATTACTTCCACAGTGCTCGTTGTCTGCCCGGCGGACTCCCCGCTTCAATCCGCAGCCGATGAATTTTACAAATTCGTCAAGTTGTGTTTCGCCGAGCGCCGCAAAACGCTGTGGAACAACCTGGCGCCATATTATGAAAAAGAAATCCTGCTGGCCCGGGCCGGTGAATACGGATTGTCCCGGCAAACGCGCGCCGAACAGCTGCCAGCGGATCTTTTCTCCGCTCTCTTCATCGCCTTGAAAAAAAGCGGAGCGGATCGCCAACCATGAAAACCCCACGCTTTTTCATGGTCATCGCCATGTTGACGTGGCTGGGCAACGGGCTGCTTGCGGCAGAGATCGATTTGAAGCAGCAATGCAGCGCCTGGTTCTCCCTGAACGATGACAAACCTTTGACCCCCCGCTTCGGCCTGCGTTACCAGCCGACCCTCTCCCTGGCCAAAGCCATGGGCGGGGAATGGAAACTCGACAGCGAAATTTCCCTGGACATGTACGCTTCCGGTTCGGCCCCGGACTGGAAAGCCCCCAACCTGAACGGCGAGATCAATCCCTATCGCCTGTGGCTGCGCCTTTCTCATTCCCAATTCGAAGCCCGGCTGGGCTTGCAAAAGATCAATTTCGGATCGGCGACGGTTTTCCGTCCCTTGATGTGGTTCGACCGCATCGATCCCCGCGATCCGCTTCAGGTCACCACGGGCGTCTATGGGCTGCTGCTGCGCTACTATTTCAAGAACAACGCCAACATCTGGCTCTGGGGGCTCTACGGCAACCCGGACGTCAAGGGCTGGGAAACGCAGCAAACGGCTGACGATACGCCGGAATTCGGAGGCCGCTTCCAGGCACCCCTGTTCTCTGGCGAAGCCGGGGTTACGGTTCATTGCCGCCGCCTCGATCCCGGCAGTGATGTCGCGGCTCGCCGCCCAGCGGAAAAGCGCTTGGCCCTGGACGGGAAATGGGACATCGGCGTGGGCCTCTGGGCCGAGGCGGCATTCGTCCACCGCGATGATCCGGCCGCGGCCCGCCCCTGGCAGCGGTCGTTCGCCCTGGGCATCGATTACACCTTTGCACTTGGCAACGGCCTCTACTTGCTGGCCGAGCAATATTTTTCACAAGGGGCAACCTCCCCGGTCGGGAACGGCAACAACGGAATTTCTTTCTCCGCCCTACAGGCCCGCTACCCCCTGGGCTTGCTGGACAGCCTGGCAGCGGTCGTCTATTTTGATTGGCGGCAGGAGCAGTTGTACAGTTTCCTGAACTGGCAGCGCACCTACGACCGCTGGCAGTTCCACGTGATGCTGTTCTGGAATCCGCGGCAGGCGCAGATCGTCCAGACGCAATCGGGAAACAACCCATTCTCCGGCAGGGGGTTGCAGTTGATGGCGGTATGGAATATATAATATAGAATGGGGGAATAAGGTGACAGGATTGGAACAAATGATACGCTACAATAAAACAGAGGTGGCAAATGCTTGAAGAAAACCTGATGCAAACGGAAAAACTGGTCAAGATCTATCCCATGGGCTCATCACAGATCACGGCCCTGGACCAGGTCAGCCTCGCTTTCCATACCGGTGAATTCGCCGGGTTGGTCGGTCCGAGCGGTTCGGGAAAAACCACCCTGCTCAACATACTCGGCTCCCTGGATGCGCCCACTTCCGGCAGCGTCGAAGTGTTGGGGCGCAAGATCGAGGGCCTTTCCCACCGCGAAGCGGCGGAATTGCGCAACCATTCCATCGGTTTCATTTTTCAAACCTACAATCTCCTGCCGGTTTACACGGCTTATGAAAATGTGGAATTTCCGCTGTTGCTGCTCAAACTTCCGGCCCCGCAGCGGAAGAAAATGGTCATGGATGCCCTGGACTGGGTCGGGCTTGCCGACCGGGCCGGATCCCGACCTTCCCAGTTGTCGGGCGGAGAAAGCCAGCGTATAGCTATTGCCCGGGCCATCGTCAAAAAACCGGAGCTCGTTCTGGCCGATGAACCGACCGCGAATCTCGACGCGAAAAATTCACACCACATCATGAAAACCATGGTTCATTTAAATGAGAGCCTTGAAACCACATTCATCTTCGCCACTCACGATGAAAAAGTCATGCGCTATCTGAAAAGAAAAATCTCATTGGATGACGGCCGGGTCGAAAAGGATGAAATTTTTGAAGCGGAGGCGAGGAAATGATCATTGCCAAACTTGCCTTCAAGAATATTTATGGGGCCGGCCTGCGCACCTGGCTGAACGTGATCGCCCTCTCGTTTTCATTCGTCGCCATCATATTCATGCAGGGGCTTTACAACGGCATGAACGACCAAATCGAAAAAGCAACGGTGGAGGCCCAATACGCCGGCGGACAATACTGGCAAAATGACTATGACCCTTACGATCCCTTGACGCTGAACGATGCCCACGGAAAAATCCCGGGCGATCTGGCAAAATTGGTCGCGGCGAAAAAAGCTACG
>SPCN01000471.1 GCA_004525465.1 Chrysiogenales bacterium
AGCGCCACTCCCGCTTTGCGGCGCGTCGCCCTGGCCAAGGTGGAGATATTTAAAATCCCAACCGCAGACGGCCTGCAATTGCCGGCCGTCTGGTATCTGCCTGCCGATTTCAATGCAGAAAAAAAATATCCGGTCGTATTGTCCGTTTACGGCAGCCCGGGCAGCCGCTCAGCAACAGACGCTTTCCCCCGCCATCTGGATGATTATTTCCTGGCCCAGCAGGGGATCATCGTGCTGAAAGTTGATCACCGCGGTTCGGCCCATTTCGGCAAGCAGGGGATGGAAGCCATGTACCGTTGCCTGGGAAAATGGGAGATCGCCGATTACAGCAGCGCGGCCGCTTATCTGCGCGGCTTGCCTTTTATCGACGGTAAAAAAGTAGGTATTACCGGCAGCAGCTACGGCGGCTATGTCGCCGCCCTGGCCCTGGCCGCGGCTCCCGATTCGTTCGCCTGCGGCATTGCCGACTTCGCGGTCAGCGACTGGTCCCTTTACGACTCGGTCTACACCGAAAGATTCATGGACCTGCCGACGGAGAATCCCGAAGGCTACCGCCAGGCCTCAGTGCTTACGCATCTGCCGACCTACCGCGGCGGCCTGCGCTTGACCCACGGCAGCATGGATGACAACGTTCACATGCAGAACGTCATGCAATTGCTGAACGGCTTGTTGGACCTGGGGAAAACAGCCGAACTCATGGTTTATCCGGGCGAGCGCCACGGCGTACGCGGTATTAAAGCGAGTGAATTCAGAAAAGCGGCCCTCGATTTCTGGTTGAGGAAATTCTTTCCTGAACGTTGCGCTGCGCCGGGCACGGAGACGGTTCCCGACAAATCGTAAAAATCATGATCCGGCTCCAATCCCTTGACAGTTGTCCACTCTGCCAAAGTCCACAAATCTCGCTTTTTATTAAAGGGACGGTTGCTTTGGAAAAGATCAGCGCCGCTGATTTCAAGATCACCGACAGCCACTATGGGTTGCGCTGGACATTTTTCTCCTGCTCGAGTTGCGGTTTTGTTTTTGCCAATCCTTGCCCGGCCCAAGAAACCATCGCCGAGTTTTACGCGAACTTGGCCGACGAAGAGTACAACCAGGAAAGTGAGGGTCGCGGCCGAAATTTTGCGACTATTTTGCAGAGACTGCTTCCGTACGCGCCGCCGGGCTCTCTGCTTCTGGATGTAGGGGCGGCCAGCGGCATTTTTTTAAGCTTGGCCCGGGAAGCGGGCTATAGGGTTGAGGGCATCGAACCATCCGTGGCGCTTGTCGCCGACGCCGAGAGGCTATACGGTCTGAAACTGTTTTGCGGCACTGTGGAGCAATTCTGCACTAACGAAAAATTCGCGGTTATCACTTTGCTCGACGTGCTGGAACATGTAACCGATCCCGGCACTTTTTTAAAGAATCTAAACGGTTTTCTGGCTCCGGGCGGCATGCTGGTCATTGTCACTCCCGATATAGGCAGCCTGGCAGCCAGGATCATGGGCGGCCGCTGGTGGCATTACCGTGTCGCCCACCTCAATTTTTTCAACAGCCGTTCCCTGGTTTGGCTTATGGAAAAACATGGTTTTGAGATCGTCTTGCGCAAAAGGTTCGCCTGGAATTTTTCCGCCTACTACCTGTTGACCCGTTTGCTGCCCTTCTTGAAAGGAAAGGCTTTACAAACGTGGCTGAAAAAGCTACACTTGAAACTGCAACTCCACGATTCCTGGGAAATCTATGTCAAAAAGAAAGAAAGGTAGCCTGTATGTCGCTTCGCTGCGGCTGGACCGCTGGCCGCGCAGCACGGCAATCATCATAGGTTCCGCTGCCGTTTTTTTGGTCCATCCCGACTGGCTAAGAAGCGCCCTGTCCCCATTTTTGCCGCTGCAGATCATTCTGGCTTTCGTTTTGACCTGGATGGTTTCCACGGCCAATTACATCATCAACGAGATCACCGACGCGCCGTTTGACGCCTATCACCCGGGGAAGAAACACCGCCCGTTGGTCGGCAACGAGATCAGTGTTCCCTTGCTGCTCACTTGCTGGGCCTTGCTTACGGCGGGCGCCTTGGGGTTTGCCTATTTCTTATTCAGCTTGCCT
>SPCN01000207.1 GCA_004525465.1 Chrysiogenales bacterium
CGTGATGCGTTATGCGTGATGTGGAGCAGCAATAGTTAGCAATTCACAATGAGTTTCATTTTCTTTCGCATAACGCATAACGAAGTCCAGTTAGTTCGTTCACGCATAACGGAGTTCATTGAACCGTTTTCTCCGCACCTGTCACGTACCACGATATCGTTATTCTGCTCATTGACACCAGCCCCATTATTGTATAAAATTCATTCAACTATAGAGGCAACCCATGGGCAGCGACCAGGAATTCACTTTCGGACTCGATCACGATTCGCAGGTCAAGGACCAGAGTGAATTGCGTCCACCGCAAATGTACCGTGTCATCCTGCACAACGACCATTACACAACCATGGAATTCGTGATCGATGTTCTGGTGAATATATTTCACAAATCCGCCAGCGAAGCCACTTGTATCACGCTGGATATCCACCGCAGCGGCTGCGGCCTCTGCGGCATTTACAGCTACGATATCGCTCGCACCAAGGTCTCCCAGGTTCACCGACTGGCCCGAGCCCAGGAATTCCCGCTCAAATGCACTTTTGAGGAGGCCTGAAATATCGCCCATGGACAAAATGGAAATCGATAAAGAATTGAATCGCATTATGGCCATGGCCTTCGCTGATGCCCGCAGCCGCAAGCACGAATACCTGACCCCGGAGCACATCCTTTATGCATCTCTTTTTTTCGCCGCCGGGGCCGGGATCATCAACCAATGCGGGGCCAATGTCGAACTCATGAAAAAGGAACTGGAGACCTACCTGAACGAGCAGGTACCCAAAGCGGCCAAGACCGATCCCGCTCCCTCACTCGGCTTCCAGGATCTTATGGAGCGGGCCGTGGTCCACACCGTGACCGCTGAAAAAAAACTCCTGGAGATCGGTGACCTTTATGCCGCGTTGCTGGAGGAAAAGGAATCGTTCTGCTCATACCTGCTGCTGCGTGAGGGAGTAAGCCGCTTCAACCTGCTCAATATTATTTCCCACGGCGGCGAAAATGGGGACGGTACAATCTCGGCGGCAGCCGGCCCGGAAGCAGCGCCGGAAAAAATCCAGGGCGGCCGCGAAGGCAAAAAACAGCAGTCTGCCGGCAAGGCTGGAGAATTTCTGAAATTGTACAGCCGCGAACTTACAGACAAGGTGCGTGTCGGCGAGAGCGAACCGCTGATCGGTCGCGACGAAATCCTGGAACGCACCTTGCAAGTGCTTTGCCGGCGTTTCAAGAACAACCCGGTGCATGTCGGCGATCCCGGCGTAGGCAAAACGGCCATCACCGAGGGTCTGGCCCAGCGAGTAGTGCAAGGACGCGTGCCTCCGGCTCTGAAAAACATCCGCATCTACTCTCTGGACCTGGGGGGGCTGCTGGCAGGCACGCGCTATCGTGGTGATTTCGAAGAACGCCTGAAAAAAGTTTTGACATCATTGCAGGACGAAAAGAACGCCGTGCTATTCATAGACGAGATTCACACCATCATCGGAGCCGGGGCGGTCTCGGGTGGGTCCCTGGATGCCTCAAACATCCTGAAACCGGTGCTGGCCCACGGGAAGCTACGCTGCATCGGCACTACCACCCACGAGGAATACAAGAAATATTTCGAAAAAGACAGAGCTTTGTCTCGCAGATTTCAGAAGATAGAAATTCCCGAACCCACGATCGCCGAAACCTACAAGATTCTGCTCGGCCTGCGCGACCGCTACGAAGAGTACCACAAGGTGACCTACGCCGACGACGTGCTTAAGGCTGCAGCCGAGTTATCAGGCAAGTATATCAACGACCGCTTCCTCCCCGACAAAGCCATTGATGTTATCGATGAGGCCGGGGCCCTGGCGCGCATGAACGCTTCGGAAAAAGCCGGGCCGGTCGCCATCAGCATCGATGCTGTCGAACTCGTGGTTTCCAGGATCGCCAAGATACCGCGCCGCAGCATTTCGGTTTCCGAGAACAGGAACCTGCGCCTTTTGGAGAAGGAACTGAAAACCCGCATATTCGGCCAGGACCAAGCCGTGAAAAAGGTGGCCTGGGCCATCAAGCGTTCCCGGGCCGGTTTTCGCGATGCCGACAAACCGGTGGCCAAGTTCCTTTTCGTCGGTCCCACCGGAGTGGGCAAGACCGAACTGGCCCGCCAGCTGGCCGAAGTTCTGAACGTACCGCTGCTGCGCTTTGACATGAGCGAATACCAGGAAAAGCATACTGTCTCACGCTTGGTAGGCTCTCCACCAGGCTATGTCGGCTATGAAGAGGGCGGGCTTCTGACCGAAGCCGTGCGCAAGGCGCCCTACGCCGTCCTGCTTCTCGACGAGATAGAAAAAGCCCATGCCGACATTTTCAACACGCTGCTGCAGGTGATGGACTATGCCACCCTGACCGACAACAGCGGCCGCAAAGCCGATTTCCGCAACCTGGTGCTGATCATGACCTCCAACGCAGGGGCCAAGGAACTCGGCAAAGCCGTGGTCGGTTTCCAGGGCAAGCCGGTTTCCGCCGCCGTGACCGTGGCCGTGGAAAAACTCTTTGCGCCGGAGTTCCGCAATCGCCTGGACTCCATCGTTACCTTCAACCATTTAAACGAAACCGTAGTCAAACGCATCGTCACAAAAATGATCGCTGAATTCAGCCTCCAGCTTAAGGAAAAAAATGTGGCTCTGAAAGTCAGCAAGCTCGCCACCTCCTGGTTGGCTAAACATGGCTTTTCTCAGATCTTCGGTGCCCGCGAGGTCGCACGCCTGATCCAGGAGAAGATAAAAAATCCTTTTGTCGATGAGGTGCTTTTCGGCCGCTTGAAAAGCGGTGGCACAGCTTGGATCGAAGTCAGCAAAAACGAGCTGGTGATAAAAGTTGACGATGGGAAATAAAGCATAGGGAAAAGGCGAGCGTAGGGGCGAACCGCCCCTACACTACTTTTGGTTTTTACTTGTGCTTTTTTGCCATTGATTTAATTTCTGCATCTTCCTATAATGCTTCTTTCATGCAAATCCGTCAGCACCGAGGCTGTCAAACGAGGCAAAAATGAATAGTGTGGAAAAAAAACAACCAATCGAACTGCTGCGCCAGGTCGGTCTGATAGCGGCCATCGCCTTTGCCATAGGTTCGGTTATCGGCTCGGGGATTTTCAAAAAACCCGGGTTGATGGCCAGCCAGCTTGAGTCGCCGCTGCTGCTGCTCCTGGTCTGGATCGTAGCCGGCCTGATGACCCTGTTCGGCACATTGAGCATCGCCGAGATCTCGGGAATGTTTCCCCAGGCCGGAGGCCAATACATTTATTTCAACAAGAGTTACGGCGATTTCGCCGGCTACCTTTACGGTTGGGCTGTTTTCATCGTCATTCAGACCGGTTCGATCGCCGCCATCGCCTACGTCTTTTCCGACTCCCTGGGCTATTTTTTCACCTTCCCGCGCCTGGGCCCGGCCTGGGAAGCGTTCGCCCTGCACATCCCCTGGATCGGGGCCATCACCCCTTTCAAGTTCATCGGCCTGAAAGGCTGCACCATCCTGTTGATCCTGTTCCTGACCGTTATCAACTACCTGGGCGTGCGTTTCGGCAGTGCCATCCAGGTTATTTTTACCAGTTTAAAAATTGCCGTCATCCTGGCCCTTGCGGCGCTGGCCTTCACCATCGGCCACGGCAGTCTGGCCAACTTCACCCAGTCGGCCGTCACTTTCAGCGGCGGCTATGCCCCGGTGTTCCTGGCTTTCATCATCGCCATGTCGGGCGCTTTCTGGACGTACGACGGTTGGATCAACCTCACCTATCTGGCCGGGGAAATCAAGAACCCGCAGAAAAACCTGCCCCGGGCCATGATCATCGCCACCCTTGTCTTTATTTCGGTCTATCTCCTGATCAACCTGGCTTATTTTTACATCATACCCGTCCATGAAATGGGCAGCAAGTATCTGGCCGCCGAAAGCACAGGCCAGTCCTATCTGGTAGCCACCGATGTGGCTTCTTCGCTTTTTGGGGGCTGGGGCGGCAGCCTGATCGCCGTGGCCATCATGATCTCCACCTTTGGCACGGTCAACGGCACGCTGATGATGTCGGCCCGGGTCTATTATGCCATGGCCAAAGAGAAGCTGTTTTTCAAAAAACTGCAAAATGTCCATCCGCGCTTCCGCACCCCGGGACCGTCACTGATCGTACAGGGAATCTGGACATCGGTTTTGATCTTGAGCGGCACCTTCGACCAGCTGACCGACATGCTTATCTTCGTTTCCTGGATCTTCTACGCCGCCGCCGCCCTGGGCGTGATCGTCCTGCGCCGCAAGATGCCTGACCACGAGCGACCCTACAGGGTCTGGGGTTATCCGCTGGTGCCGGTGCTGTTCATCATTTTCGCTGCGATCTATGTGGTATTCACCCTTTATTCCGACATCGACAATTTCAGCAGCGGCCGCGCCCCACTGATCAACTCGCTGTTCGGCATGTTGCTGGTGGCTGCGGGCATACCCGGCTACCTGTATTGGAAGCGCCGCAA
>SPCN01000462.1 GCA_004525465.1 Chrysiogenales bacterium
GTCCACGACTCTCGCGTCGATCCCGGGCGAGCGGAACACCGCCGCGAACACGCGGGCGCCTATGTAGGTCATGCGGGGGACGTAGAGGGTTCGGCCGTCCAGGGACGTCGTCTTGGCCGTCGTTGTCGTCATGGTCTGACTTACTCCGTGTCCGTCAGCGTATATCCGGGCCAAACCCGGCATCGCCGCCGAGCATGCTGTCGGCGGCCGTTGCTGCGGCGTCCGGGCTGTGAAGGTCGTTGTAGAACGCCGCGGCGCTGGTGTTCATGTAGGGCGAAAGCCACAGGAAGCCGATGCCCAGCGTGAGGATGCACAGGAGATTCCAGCCGATGAAACGGCAGTAGAGGCAGAACAGCTTCCATTTGTGCCCCCGCATCATCTCCTTGCTCCGGCGGAGCGCTTCCATCGGGCCGACGTCAGGGTTGTCGGCCAGGATGTAGAGGGCCTGCGAGTAGGCGTACGTGGCGATGATCCCAGGGATGATCAGCAGCAACGTCCACAGTAGAATGAACAGACCCATGAGGAGATAAGTTCCGAGGGCTCGGCCGAACTGTTTGAAGCCCGCGAACAACATGCCAAGGTCAGGGTTGCCGCGGCGGGTGAAGGTGATGAAGAAGATCACGGCCCCCAGTTGGAGCGGGCCGGTGATGATCAAAGCGCCCAAGATGCCGATGTACGGGAAGCTCTGAACCACCGCCGAGATCAGGAACAGCAACAGACAGAAGCCCATGGGCAGCCCCCAATGTCCTGTCAGCATGGCGCGTGCGGCGGTCATGAGGTCGGCATTGGGCGTTTGGCCCCCCGTGCCGTATACATTCTGCGGGAGATCGGATCGCGACGCGCTGGCATAGCCGACCATCGCGACGCCGCCGAAGGCATCGGGCAAGGCGACGTGGCCGGGGAGCCAGTCGGCCATGCCGTGGGTCCACAGCAGATCGTCGGGCCCCAGGCGGCGCTGCTGAATCATCGCGCGGATTGCATCTTCGGTGACAGGCCCGGCTTGCTGACCATTGACCAGGTAATACCACTGCTTCATGCTCTGCTCCAATCCGCTGTGAGTCCTATCGTCGAAACCCCGTCGGTCATACCCGCTGGGTCTGTTTCTGCGTCTGCACCGGCCGCAGGATGCCCTTGCTGTCTAGGTACGCTTCGCACCGGGTCATCATCCCCGCATCGTTGCTGTGCCCGTCGAACTGCAAGGTGAGGAACGGCTTGCCGCTGGTCGTCCGGATGAAGTGCTTCACAAAACTGTCCGGCCCGCACTTGAAGTTCGTGATGTAGATGATGTCCAGGTTCGGGTGAGCCGCCACGATCTTGGCGGCGGCCAGGATCTTGCGGCCGTAGTTCCAGTACATGGCGGAGTTCACGTCGGTGATATCGATGCCGTCGGTATCGAGGAAATCCATCGGGATGACGTTGACGCCGTAGAACTCCCGCAGCTTTCGTTGCACCGAGAGGCTGACTCCCACGTCGTGCATGTTGTAAGGCCGGCCGACCAGAACGATCCCGCGTTCGCCCGTGGCGGTCAGCGTCTCCAGTGCCGCGGCCCCAGCCGTGTGTCGCTCGGCGACGAAGGTGTCCTGGGCGGCGAACGCCTCGCCGACGGCCCGGTCCATGATCCGGTTGGGGACCCGCAATTGCTGTCCCATCCGTCGCAGGCTCTTGCGGACGACGTCTCGCCCGTCGCGGAATCGGATCGTCGGGGCCAGCCACATCTCGGGGCGGACCGACTCGAACGCCGGGCTTCGCCGGATCACGTGGGGCAACGTCTGACCCCACGGGCACACGTGCGATTCGGTCTCCATCCACCGGGTTTCGACGTTCAGGATGCCGGGGATGAACACGTAGTCCACCTGACGGGCCAGAAGGTCGGCGACGTGCCCATGGGCGACGATCACGGGGAAACATGGTTCGGCGACCACGGCGTCGAGGCCCGCGGCGATCGTCTTGCGATTGGTCGGATCGCTCACCACGGTGCGGAAGCCGCATCGAGCGAACAGGGCGCGGTAAAAAGGCAACAGATCCAGGGCGTACATACACAGGGGGATGCCCACAACGGGGGCGTCGGGGGCGACCTGGGGCAACCGGCTGTCGTCCATGAGCCACTCGCGGCGGAGCGA
>SPCN01000329.1 GCA_004525465.1 Chrysiogenales bacterium
GACGCCGGCTTTGCGGTTGTCGCCGCGTACCAGTGCCACCCGGGTCGCCGGCCCGGTACTGATCCTGGCTTCCGCGTCAGGAAGCGAATCCACGGCCTGCTGCGGGTCAAAGGAGCGGATGGCATGCAGGCCGCTCAGCGCCCCGCAGCCCAGGATCATGAAATTCCGGCGGGTCATGGCGGCCGATTTGTTTTTCTTCATGTTCACCTCCCGGCGGCAGTTGCAATAATTCAATTTTACAGCAAGTTATTTTAAAATCAAATTGGAAATAAAAAATGGTCGGTCAAAAATTCAGCGGCCGGCACTGGCCTTGGAAGCAGTCAGCTTCGGGTTTGCCGCGCACCTGGATGGTATTGGCCGGCAGACGTTCCCAGGGGATGGCAGCCTTGGAATGGACCTGGTGGAAAAGGCCCTGGCTGATCATTACGGCGATATTGAAAAAATCGGACTGCAGGGGGCGCCGGTACTCCAGTGCCTCGACCGCTGCGTTGTTCAAGACCGCCCCCCGGGCCAGGCCCATGACCGCCAGCGACACGGCCGACGGCACGGGATGGTCGAAGGCGGAAGCCGCGACGGGCTTGAAATCAGCTTGATTGGATTCGATCCAGCGGCACTGCTCATTGAAGCCTGACATGTAAGCAGCCAGGACGTTCATGGTGCCTGCCCACGCCTCGTCGCTTTCCCTGAGCATGGTCACAGCCAGAAGCAGCGCCGCGGCATCGGATAAAAAGCTTTGTTTCTGCACTGTTCCGTTGGCCAGCGCATGGGTCAGTTGCTTTCCGTTCCAAAAAACCTTCAACAGCTTCTTGACCGTGCGCGACCCTTTTTCCTCCAAATCGGGCCGGCCGAGCAAACGCCCCGCCTGCACCAGGGCGCAGGCCGCCAGGGCGTTGACGCCGCAGAGGACCTTTTCGTCGCGTTCGGGCTGCGGCCGCTGCCGGCGTTGGGTCAGAAGCTTTTCCTCGCTGTTTTTCAGCGGTTGGTCGTCTTTTCTTGTCAAATGGATGGCGCCCTCGAAATTGCCCGCTTCGGGCAGGTTATATGATGCGGTGAAAGACGCGAATTCCTCATTTGAAAGCACCGCCTTGATCTCGGCGCTCTGCCAGACATAGGTCGCCCCCTCGTGGTGAGCGGTATCGGCGTCGAAGGCAGTGGCGAAAAGGCCGTCCATTGCAAATGTTTCCTCCAGGCAGCGTACAATGCCTACGGCCATCTCTTTGTATGCCTCATCTCCCAACACCCGGAAAGCGAGCGCAAAGACCCACAGGGCCATGGCCTGGTCGTAGAGCATTTTTTCGAAATGGGGAATGGTCCATTGGCGGTCGACACAGTAGCGGAAGATGCCCCCCTGCAGATGGTCGTGCAGGCCGTTGCGACGCATAGCGTCCAAGGTGAGGCGGCAGGCTTTTTCCGACTCCGGGTGGTTTTCAATGCTGAGGCGGTAGAGCATGTACAGCAGGGTCGAGTGCGGCGGGAACTTCTGCCCCGCGCCAAAACCGCCGTAGAGCGGATCATGGCCTGCCAGCAGCTCTTCAAGGATCGTGCCGGGGCGGGCCGCTTCGGGCATGTCGGCACTGAAATTGAAGGGCCGGATGTCAGTGCCATGGGCATTGAAATATTCCAGGACCTTTCCGGCGATCATGAGCAGCGGTTGCATTCCCCTCATCGGCTGTGCCGGGGCATAGGTCAGGGCGAAGACCGGCCGCTGGTCGGGAGTGAGGAAAACGTTGAGCGGCCAGCCGCCGCTGCCGCTCTGCGCCTGGATGAAATGCATCAGGTACTGGTCGATGTCGGGCCTTGTTTCGCGGTCGACCTTGATACAGATGAAATGATCGTTGAGGAATTGGGCCGTAGCCGGGTCGGAGAACGCTTCGGCGGCCATGACGTGACACCAGTGACAGGTCGAGTAGCCGACAGAAACAAAAAGCGGCTTATTTTGCCCGACCGCTTCCTGCAGCACGTCAGTGCCCCATTCCTGCCACCATACCGGGTTGTCCTTATGCTGCCTGAGGTAGGGCGAGTTGGCGCGGTCAAGGTTGTTGCGCTGCAGAAAGGTTTGCTGAATCAAACCCTGTCCCTTCCCTACTGTTTCTGGCGCTGGCAGCTCATCTCCATGCCCTTGAATTCGCTTTTGTCGGGCATGACCATGTACTGCTCGTAAAGGTATTCGTCGGCATTGACCCAGGTGGTCCTGGCCTTTACCGGGACCTGGTCGCCGGTCAGCGGATCGGGCCAGAAGCCGGTTTCGCTGATGACGCTGTCCTGGCGCGTGCCCGTGGTCATAAAGAAGAAGGTCGAGGCGTTGTCGATCCAGAGCGAGACGTACTTCTGCTGCATGTTGTCGAAGCCGATGATCTGCAACCCGGTGAAGGGCTGGCCGAACATCTCGCCCGTGAAGTCCATGAACAGGAAGCGGCCGTCCAGGCGCATCTCGCCCTGGAACGAACCGTGGCTGACCGTGGGCGGCTGCCCCGGGGCCGTCCAGCCCTTGACCAGGCAATCCCAGCCGCCGGCATACTTATTAAGGAACTCGTGGTTCGCGGTCACCGCCGACGCCTTCATGTAGGCTTCCATGGCCTTCTGCTGTTCGGCATCGGGCTGTTTTTCCTGGGCCAGGGCCGGCATGACAAGCAGCAGCACTGCCATGAGAATGATCGTTTTTTTCATTTTTCCTCCCGGAGCATTTTTTTTTCTGGGCTCACAATCTATATATTCATTATATAATTTGCAGAGCGCAATTGCCAGTGAAAAATGTGGCCATATGGAGAGCCACGATATAGAAATCCCCCCTGTTTCCCCCCTTGCGGTAAGGGGGGAGTGAAATATGGAATGGCATGATCCCGGTCTTATTTTTCCGGAATGGCCCTGTCTTCAACCCCCTTTACTCAAGGGGGGTGGCGCAGCCGGGGGGATGCGGGTTTCGTTTATGGTCTGGATTCCTTGACCTCGAACCTCGAACGTCGAACTTCGAACCTCATCTTTTACCGTTAATATCGGCATGAACAGC
>SPCN01000116.1 GCA_004525465.1 Chrysiogenales bacterium
CGGATGCGGCCGGTGATGATGCAGTAGAGGATGACGGCGCCGGCGGCCAGCATGACGGCGTAGAATGCGATCTCGACGGCGGGCATGCGCTGCCGGCGTTCGCGGTGGACGCGGATGCGGAAGCAGAGGCCGCTGGCATACACCACAACGGCCGCGGCGGTGTACTTGGCCATGGAGGCGAACATCCAGGCAAACAGGGCGATGCTCAATGCCGCGTAGACCAGGGGCGCGGCGCGCCCGTCCCGCCGGGCCTGGCGCGCGCCCAGAAGGGCCGACAGCACGTAGGGGACCAGGCAGCAGATCACGGAGATGCTGATGGCGCCGAAGTACAGGTTCTGCAGCAGCGGGGCGTTGTTGCTGGCGCCGATGTCGCTGCTGCGCGTGAAAAGAAAAAGCAGGGCCAGGAGCAGCTGGCTGAAGGCCGCGCTAACGGCCAGCGAGAACACCGGCGTGGCCCTGGCGTTGGTCCGGGCAAAGGCCCGGGGGAAGGCGTTGTCCCTGACCGCGGCGCTGTAGGGAACTTCCGCCGTCAGCAGCAGCCAGGCCAGCAGCGCGCCGAGGACCGAGAAAAGGAACCCGATGTTCAGGAAATGGCGCCCGAAGCCGCCCAGGACGCTCCCCAGGACCGCGCCGAGCGGGCTCGGGGCATTGATGATCTCGCGCGCCGGCGCCACCCCCAGGGTCAGGGTGGAGACCGCGACGTAAAGAACGAGCGTGATCAAAAAGCCGATCAGCCCCACCCGTCCCACGTCCCGGGCGCTCCGCGCCTTGCCGGAGATGGTCACGCCGCCCTCGATGCCCATGAAGGCAAAGACCATAACGCCGAGGCTGGCGCCGATCTGCTGCCAGGGACCGGCCGCGGCGCCGGTGCCCTTGATGATCGCGGCGAAGGGTGCGCCCAGGAGCGCCGGCTTGAACAGGAATGCCGAGAGCAGCGCCACGAAGAGCAGCGGCAGCAGCTTGAGCATGGTGATGACCAGGTTGGCCGCGCCGGCCGTGCGGATGCCGGCCCGGATCAGCGCGGCATAGCCCCAGAGCAGGGCGCTGGCCAGGGCGAAGGCCGCCCACTTGCTGCGGGACAGGAACGGAAAGTAGAGGCCCAGGATCTTGGCAATGGCGAAGAAAAAAGCCAGGTTGGTGAACAGGGCGCTCCACCAGTAGCCGTAGGCCGAGTTGAAGCCCGTGAATTCGCCTGCGGCCTCGCGGGCATAACTGTAGATCCCGCCCTCAAGCTCGGGGCGGCGCAAGGCCAGGTACTGAAAGATCCTGGCCAGGGAGAACATGCCGATGCCGGTGATGGCCCAGGCCACGATGATCCATCCCGGGTTGGCCACGCGGCCGAGGTCGGCCGGGGCGTTGAATATCCCGGCGCCCACGATCGCCCCCACCACCACGGCCAGAAGCGGCAGGAACCCGAGCACGCGCGTCTCCATCTTCGCCATTTCACCTTCCGCTCCCGGCCTCTTGCCAGCGGCCGGGAAAGTTCCATTCTATCCGCCGGCATCGCCGCATGCAACCAGGCAGTCAGGAGACAAGGTCAGGACTTGAATTATCGGGTCGATTGCCGTTGTTCTCAACTCTCTTGCCGGCCGGCTCGCCTCAATCGCCAATTGACTGGGCCAAAACCAATATTTCAAGAACCGTCCACATTGCCATCCCCATTGCCAAAAAAACAAAAAACCGGGGCTGTTTCCCCAAGCGTCATATTTCGGGATCAGCCATGGCATCCCGGACTTTATTCACTATTCAGATAAAGTCACGGAGTCAGGCACCATCCCCGGCTCTTTTTCGATATCTCAATAACGGTTGAAGCGGCTGATAAGCCCGGGACTCTTGCGGCTTTTCTCCCGCAGCCGGTCGTCCGGCGCGGCGTAGCCCAGGGTGACCAGCAGGCCTATCCTGGTGCCACGGGGAATGCCCAGCAGTTGCTTGATCTTCTTTTCGTCGAACCACCCCAGCATGCAGGTCCCCAGGCCCAGCTCCGCGGCCTGCAGGCAGAAATGGGCCGCGGCGATGCCGATGTCGATCAGGGAGAACTGGCGTTTTTTGAGCAGCGCCCCGACCTGGGTGACCAGGCCGGCTTTCTCGACGCAGAATACGACGATCACCGGGGCTCCGAGGCTGAACTGGTTGAAGGCGAGCGTTTTGCTGAACGTGGCCCGCGCCACCCGGCCGCGGAGCTTTGCATCGTTCACCACCACCAGCTTCCAGGGCTGGGAGTTGCTGGCCGAAGGCGACAGGCGCACCGCCTCGATCAGCGTTTCCAGCTTCTCCACCTCCACCGGCCTCTCCTGGTAACGGCGCACACTCTGCCTGGTATTTAACAGCTCGGAAAATATCATGGTTATTTCTCCGTTTCCCCCGGGCCCCGGCCCCGATGGGTAGAGAATCCGGATTATTTCATCTCGCCGAGCCTGGCCAGGATCTCCTTCCCGAACTCGAGGCACTTGGCCTTGTCGGTTTGATCGTAGTCTTCGAACGGATAGCCGGCGCCCTTGTAGTATGCTTCGAGACCCTTGTAGTCCTCGGCTGACAGCAGTTCTTTCTTCATCCAGCCGTTGAACACCCTCGCCAGCAGGGGCTTGGCCTGGCACTTTTCGGCGAACATCTCCAGGTATGGCCCGGCCTGGTCGGGCGGCGCGCCGCAGACGACAAAAAGCGCGATGAGCTTGTCCTGCACCTCGGCTCCCTGCTTCTCCAGGAAGGCGGCCATGTCCACGTGGAGTTTGTCGTTGTAAATGCCAGAGCCGAGGATGATTTTTTCATAGCCGCCCAGGTCTCCCGCCTCCCCGGCCGACACGACAGTCGCCTTCCCCGCCATGCCCTCGGCGATCCACTCGGCGGTTTTGGCGGTACTGCCGTAGCGCGAAGCATAGACTATCACCACTCCCTTCTGCCCCTGGGCAGGCGCCGCTGCCGCAAAAACGGCAAGCCCGCAGCCTAACACAACCAACAAAGCGATTGAAATGATCTTCATGCGATCCCTCCAGATAGGTAATGAGTTTCCCATGCGCTCAGGGGAAAACACCTTCACCTACGCCTGCATTCTGAGATGAAACGGTCAAAATGTCAATGGCTCCCTGCGGATGGCAAACCTCATGTTTCCAGTATCTCCCTGACCCGCTGGGACAGTTTTTCAATGTGAAAGGGCTTCTGCAGGAAGCCGTTGCAGCCGCGATCCATGATATGCTGCGCCTCGCCGTTGAGGCTGTAGCCGCTGGAAAGAAGGACCCTGACCTCGGGATTGATCTCGCGCAGGAGATCGAATGTCCTGGAACCCGATATTCCCGGCATGACCATATCCAGGATGACCAGATCGATCATGTTTCGTTTTTCCATATAAATCGCGACCGCCTCGCTGCCGCTGCCGGTCGCATGGACGGTGTAGCCCAGGGCCTCCAGCAGCTCGTGGTTCAGGTCCAGCACCGTCTTTTCATCCTCCACCAGCAGGATCGTCTCCGTGCCCCTGGTGATCGTCAGCGGCATTTGCTTTTCTTTCACCACGGCCTTGTCCGAGGCGGGCAAATAGATGGTAAAGGTCGTTCCCCGGCCGGGTTCGCTGTACACATTGATCATCCCCCGGTGCCCCTTGATGATGCCATAGACCGAAGCCAGCCCCAAGCCGATCCCCCTGCCCATTTCCTTGGTCGTAAAAAAGGGCTCAAAGACGCGCAGCCTGGTCTGCTCATCCATGCCGCAGCCGGTGTCGCTAATAGTTGTTTTCACATACTTCCCGGGATTCACGGAGAAGGGCAGCGTCCTTTCGCCGTGAAGAACAACATTCTCCGTCTCCAGATAGATATCCCCGCCCCCGGGCATGGCCTGCCAGGCATTCACATACAGGTTCACGAACACCTGCTCCATCTGTCCCCGGTCCACGTCCACGCTCCAGAGATCATTCCCCTGTTTATAGTGGATGGAGATATCCTTCCTGGTCCTGCCGAACATGGAGTGAGTCTTTTCAATGACTTCGTTCATATCCGTGGCTTTTACCTCGTATCTTCCCCCGCGGGCAAACCCCAGCAGCTGACTGGTCAAATGCACCCCGCTTTGCACCTGTGCTTCGATCTGCTTGAGCCGCTCATGAGTGGGATTGGCCGGATCGAGCTTCATGATAGCCATGGAAACGTGGCCTTGAATCCCGGCCAGCAGGTTGTTGAAGTCGTGGGCGATACCGCCGGCCAATGTGCCGATGGCCTCCATCTTCTCAGCCCATTGCAGGCGCTTCTGCAGCACGCGATTTGCCTCCTCGGTCTGCATGCGCTCGCTGATGTCCAGGATGATGCCGAAATATTGCATTCCCCGCGGTGTGTTTTTCTTTATGGTTCGATCATAGAACCATTTGTAATTTCCATCCTGGCACAACCAGCGGTACTCCAGCACGATCTCATCACCGGCTGCCGGATCCCGATAGGCGGCCAACACCCTTTCGCGATCGGCCGCATGCAGGCGCTTTCTCCAGAAATCCTTCTCCGCCATGTATTGGGCCACGGTGTAACCGGTTACTTTTTCAACATCGCCGCTTATCCAGGACGCATCGATCTCCTGGTCAAGCGGAGACGTGAAGATGGCAATGGGCAGCGTCGCCAGGATGAGTTGCAGCCGCTCTTCACTCTCCCGCAGCGCCGCATAGGTCCGGGACTCCGCCTGCTTGCGCGAGGTCTCTGACTTTTCCAGCCGCTTGATCCTGCGCTTGAGATGCGCTATCTCGGCCGTCAGCTCGGCTTTGCTTCGGGGTGTACGTTTCTTCGGCTCATGCTCCGGCAATGGATCCTCCAACGAAAACAGACAATGTGTAGGCTTGCATAATATCATTTTGTTCCTGGAGCGGCAATATGGGTTGCCAAAAGGCAGCTCGGGGACCGCGGCAGCCCGCCGCAGCCCAGGTCACAAAGTCAAGTCTGCCTACTTGACACGTACCTTTTAATGGGTGTCCCCATTCTTCCTTTTATCTTCAAAGTTGGAGCTGACCATCAATGCCGGCAGGCGGCTTTTGCTTTTGGCATAATCTATCGAGCCATTTCGGAAATCGATGATCCAGAACTTGGATTCCATGAAGCTGTCTCCGGTCCAAATCGATTTGATGTCTTTGCCGAAAACGGCATCCAGGAATACTTTTTCAGCTTGCGGGTTCTTTTCCAAAAGGGAAGCAGCTTCCTCGACCGTGGGCAGGCGCCATTTGCTGATGCCTCCATACTCGACAGTATTCAGGGATGCGATCCAATCTTCAGTTTTTTTCAAGGTCATTTTGACCAAATTCTGCTGCCTCATCCAGACAAGCTTGGTGGCGCGGTCAAAAATCAAGGCTAAACCTGCCACACTCCTTAACTCATACTGATGCCTGAAATTCCCGGCGGGATTCCTTTCCGCGTCAAAAAGGTTCTTGGCGCCCAGCATTTCAGAAATTTCCTGCTCGTTCAGAGACTTGAATTCCCGCCTTAATACGGCCGCGACCGGCTCGATCTTGGTGGCGGCATGGTTTGCTTCGGCAATTTTCAAGGGTTTTTTTTCGTTTTGACGAATGGTGGATTTATCATTCTTTATTTCCTCTGTCGTTTCAGGGCTGGTCTCCGGAATGGCCGGGGCGACCGCTTCAATTTTTGGTTGGGGGGCTTCCGCAATTTTTGGGACCGGCGCCGGGCTTGCCTTATCCGGGCTCCCCGGTTTTTTAATGTAGTCGAAAAAAATGATTGTGAGCACCAGGCCGATGATCACAATTATGGAAAATGGAAAAAACAAATTTCTGGCGGCAGGCGATTTCTTTTTTTGCAGGCCTTGGACTGCAACAGCCGTTTGGACCGGTTTTTCAGGGATCTTGTTCTCGGCTTGGCGCTTGGCATCGAGCGACTGCTGAACTTGCTTCAGCTGGCCGCGCACGGACACATTTCCATATTCAAAGGCTTTTTTAAACCATTCCAGGGCGTTTTCTTCGCTTTTTTCAACACCTGTTCCCATAAGGTACATGGTCGCGACTTCGGCCATGGCCTTGGCATCGCCTTTGTGCGCTGCGACTATTTTGTTCTTTAATTTCTTTTCCGGATCCGCCTCCAGTTTTATTTGCAATAATTCGGATTTCGCTTTTTCATTACCCTGTTCAGCGGCTTTTACATACCACTTTTTTGCCTCATTGATATTTTCCTCGACGCCAAGACCGCAGCGATATATATTGCCTAAACTTACCTGGGCTGCGTCCAGCCCTTTTTCAGCCGCTTGCAGATACCACTCGCGCGCTTTCTGAAAATCCCGATCCACTCCCAATCCCTGCTCATACAAATGACCCAGATCGTTCTGGGCGCTCAAATTGCCCTGCTCGGCCAACTTCTGAATCCAGGCAAACGCTTTCTTATTGTCCCGCTGAACCCCCTTGCCGTCCTTGTACATCCCCCCTATTAGCAGTTGGGCCCCGTCATTACCCTGTTCCGCTGATTTCTGAACCAATTCAAATCCTTTCTTTAAATCTTTCTCAACTCCATTGCCATTGCAGTACATGGTTCCCAATCTGAGTTGAGCCAGGTCATTGTCCTGTTCAGCCGCTTTCCGGAAGCATTTGAATGCTTTTTTAGGATCTGGCGCAACACCCGCCCCGTGCAGATACATGTCTCCCAATCGCGCTTGTCCTAGAGCATTGCCTGCTTCAGCTGCTTCGCGGTACAAAGCCAGAGCCTTTGGGAAATCCTGATCGACTCCCAGGCTTTGCTCATACATATATCCCAATTGCGCCTTACTGCCGGCATTGCCTTGTTCGGCTGATTTGCTGTACCATTCCAGGGCTTTTTTGTAATTGCGCTCGGTCCCGATTCCCTTAATATACATATCTGCCAATCGTTCCTGAGCACAATCGTCGCCATCTTTGGCTGATTTCTGATACCACTTCAATACCCTGGAATACTCCTGCCTGATGGTCCCGCATTTTTTACATTTTTCGACGCCAGGTTCCAGGCGTTCAGCGCAGACAAAGCAAACAACGGCTTCGGGATTATTCCCCCGGCCGGAATTCGTACTGGGATTTTTTTTCATCGCCTGGGTATGAGCGC
>SPCN01000292.1 GCA_004525465.1 Chrysiogenales bacterium
AGCACGAAGATCACCTTGTCCAGGCTGAGCGGCTTTTCCAGAAAATCATAGGCGCCGGCCTTCAGGGCCGAAACCGCCGCCGACACCGAACCATGCCCGGAGATCATGATGATGATCTGCAGCGGATCGATGGCCAGGATGCGATTGATGACCTCCAGGCCGTCCATGCCGGGCATCCAGATATCCAGAAAGATGGCGTCGGGTTTTATGTTCTTGAATTTTTCGATCCCTTCCTTTCCATCCTTGGCGAAATAGACCTGGTACCCTTCATCTTCGAGCACGGTGGCCAGCGAAACCTGAATATTTTTTTCGTCGTCAACAATTAGTATTTTCTTCATTTTCGGCCTTATTATAC
The DNA here is from genome assembly GCA_004525465.1 of Chrysiogenales bacterium. Lineage (GTDB taxonomy): Bacteria > Acidobacteriota > Aminicenantia > UBA2199 > UBA2199 > UBA2199. Next base: position 356 of record SPCN01000292.1, read on the forward strand.
CTAAAAACAGGCTGGAAAGAAAGGTCGAAAATGAAGCGAGCTCCGTGACAAGTGACGAGTGACGCGTGACGAGAAAGAAAATTCCAAATCCCAAGCAGCAAATTCCAATAACCAAATGACCAAAACAAAGAAAAGATAACCTGAAAGTGTCTTCGTTTGGGACATTGGAATTTGGAACTTGGAATTTATTTGGAATGTGGGATTTGTTATTTGGAACTTGATTGATATTCTTTTCATTCAAGTTCGAACATCGAACTTGTAATTACCGCAGTCCTGCGGTATACTGTGTATAATGAATCCATATTTAATTTTCTTCCTGTCCTGGCTGGTTCCCGGGCTGGGTCACCTGCTGCAGAAAAAAAAGCTGAAAGCCCTGGTCTTTTTTTGCGGCATTGTCTCCCTGCTGGTCATGGGCCTTTTAATGAAAGGCCGTTTCTATGACACATCCGTCCTGCACCCCCTACTGCTGCTGGGCTTTCTCGGCGATCTGGGCAATGGCCTGTTTTACATCATCATCCGCTTGAGCCACCTGGCCGCCGGAGACATCAAAGCCATAACATATCATTACGGCACCGCCTACCTGGCATCGGCTGGATTGCTCAATTACCTGGTGGCCCTGAACGCTTTCGACATCGCCAAAGGGAGGAAAATGTGATCTTTAAAAGTCATGTCCTCTCCATGCTTATCTTCGCCCTGGTCGTTTCCACTATGCTGGCTTTCATCAAATACAGCGATGGGCGCCACATTTTCCGCTATGCCCTGAAACTCTTTTTATACATGGCCGGCGGCGTCTTCCTCTTCAGCTGGGTCATGTATTTCATTTAAAGCAAAAGTCCTATGAATTACCGTGCCCGGTTCAGCGCCGGGGGAATTTCAATGCTGATCTACCTGGTTATTTTTCTGCTCTCATCCCAGCCTGCCGGTTCACTGCCGAAGCATGTCCCCGATTTCATTCCCCATTTCCTGGAATATTTCGCCCTGGCTCTCTTTTTCATCCAGGTATTCCCAAAACCCGGCCGCTGGTCTTGCCTGGCCTCCGCCCTTTTGGCACTGGCCGTTATGGGCCTTCTCGACGAGTGGCACCAGTTGTCGGTTCCCGGCCGGTTTTTTTCACTGCTGGATTGGCTTTACGATATGGTCGGAGCGCTGGCCGGACTGGCGGCCTTGCGCATACTGGGAAAAAGGCTCAACAAAAACAGCGCCAGCGGATTAGCGCACCGCCTTAAATTTCTATTGCTGCATTGGTAAAAAGAACTTAATCCCTGCTTAAAACATCACTCCGATCCCGCCCCCGACAAACCACCCACCCAGATCAACCGTCTTGTTGAAAGGATCAAGCTTGAGGGAAACGAACTTCACTTGAACAGCGGCGAACAGTTGTTCAGAAAAACGGAAGCGCAGGCCGCCCAGGGCAAAAAATCCCGCTTTTTTTTCATCAATGGTGGCGATGACATTCTCTTCCCTGATCAAATAATACCCCGCCCCGGCTCCGGCAAAAGGGACAAAACGCCCCATGGACAATACCAACCTGGCACCAGCTTCCAGGCTGATCAAACGAAAACTTGTCGTCTCCTTGCTGAAGGTCAATTCCCCGTTGGCGGAAAGGTGCTGGCCTGAAAAAAAGATATCGAACTTATTGCCCAGGCGATAGCCCAGGTCAAGGGAGAATGCCGGCTGGCTGCCGTTATAAATTTTCCTGAACTCGCCGTTTGAGAAGTCGCGCAGTCCGGCCAAAGCCGTCAGGGAAAAACTTGGGGCCGCGGCTGTTTGTACATCGCTTTCAATGGCAGGCAGAACCGGCAACTGCAAAAAAACAAGCAAAAATAAAATTAATTTTTTCATCAATACTCCGCAAAAGGGCAGTTTATAACAGTATCGCTAAAAAAAGTCAAACTGGGCCGGCCGCGGTCAGGACCTAAATTTCAATTTATATTTCTCGATCAGGTAGCGCAGCGAACGGTAGTTCACCTTCAGCCGCAGCGCTGTTTTTTTTACATTGCCGTTGCTCATCTCCAAAGCCTTGATGATTATACTCTTGCTCAAGTTGTCGATATACTGATTGAAATTAAAATCCCCGGCGGCGATCAGAATGGACCAATCCGCTCCGCTGCTTTGGCTGGGATCCATATTGTAGATCACTTCCGCCGGCAGCGAACTGGCGCCGATCACTTCGTCTTTCTCCAGGGCGACGCCCCTCTCAATGAAATTCTCCAATTCACGAACGTTCCCCGGCCAGCGGTAATTGGCAAAGCATTCAAATACCTTTTTTTCAAAGCCCTTGATTTTCTTGGCGAATTTCTGGTTGTAGCGCTGCAGGAAATGCTGCATTAAAATGGGAATGTCTTCTTTGCGCTCGCGTAGCGGCGGTACCTTGATTGAGATCACATTCAGCCGGTAATAGAGGTCGGAACGGAATTCCCCTTTTTCGATGCTTTCAGCCAGGTCGCGGTTGGTCGCCGTGATGATGCGCACGTCCACGGCAATTTCTTTGTTGCCGCCCACGCGGCGGATCACCTTTTCCTGAATGCCGCGCAGGACTTTGACCTGCATTTTCTGCGACATTTCCGAAATTTCGTCCAGGAACAGCGTCCCCTGACTGGCCGTCTCGAAAAGCCCTTCCTTGTCCTGGTAGGCATCGGTGAAAGCGCCCTTCTTGTGGCCGAACAATTCGCTTTCCAGTAAATTTTCCGGGAGGGCCCCGCAGTTGATGGAAACGAATTTTTGATCGGCGCGACTGCTTTTGGCATGAATGGCCCGGGCGATCAGTTCCTTGCCCGTGCCGCTTTCACCGCTGATAAGCACGGTGGAGTCTGTTTGGGCCACGGTGCTGATCAGCTCGAATATTTTGCCCATTTTAGGATCACTGCCAACGATATTTTCGAAGTTTTCCTTGTCGGACAGCTTTTGCTTCAACTCGATGTTCTCTTTCTCGATTGATTTCTTGTGCAGCGATTTGTTGATTATGATCTTCAGCTCTTCAAGGTTGAACGGCTTCATGATGTAATCTTCGGCGCCGAGCTTCATGGCTTC
>SPCN01000027.1 GCA_004525465.1 Chrysiogenales bacterium
TAAGAGGGGTTCGACTCCCCTACGGGCTATTTCAACCTACCGATGGATCCCCATTGATCCACAATCCCAATAATTTCCATGATAATTTTATACATGCATCGCAGGGGCACGGGGTGCCGTGCCCACGAGATCGTGTTCATAACCTAAAATCATTTCGCGAGTTATGGGCACGGCACGCCGTGCCCCTACGCTGAATCATCCTTCTTTGAACAATTGTTTCAGCAGAATATCAAATTCGAATTCAAAGTTCGGGGTTAAGATACCCTTGGAACGGGATTCCTTGATCTTGCTGATCTTCCAGAATTTTCCCTCGCTGATCTCCTCCCGGTTGATGCGCGGCGTCCGGTCGCTCCTGGTGAAGAACATGTAGACCAGCTCGGATTCGACATCGCTCTTCCAGACATAGCGTGCCACAGGCACGGCCTTGAAATCGCTCAAGCCCAGTTCTTCTTCGGCTTCCCGTTTCAGGGCCGCTTCCACTGTTTCCCCGCTGCTCAGGTGGCCGCCCACGGCCGTATCCCATTTTCCCGGCTGGATCTGCTTGCGCAGGGAACGTTTTTGCAGGAAGAGGCGGTCTCTGGAATCCAGGACATGCAGGTGAACGACCGGGTGCAGCAGGTCCTGGCTTGAGTGGCATAGGCTGCGCGGCGCCTTGCCGCGCACCTTTCCCTCGACATCAACGATATCGAACCACTCCTCGTCGGCGTATTGGCTGGCGGCTGCTGCAGCAGAGCGCCTGGCTTTCCGGCGCTTGCGCAGCCATTCCACGAGAAAATAGGCGGCGAACAGAATATAGAACAGGCCGCCCGATATGAAGCCCCAGGCCGCCGCCGACATGGCCAGGGCGGCATAGACGATCAGGAGCGCATGGCCCAGAAAGAGAAATAACAAAACCTTCATGCCCTGCATCATCGACTTGACCTGCTCATCATTCATGGCTAAGGTCTTAAGGTAACGGCGAGACATGGCCAGCATGATGTTCACGGGCGAATACACCGAGATGCCCAGGATCAGGCAAAAAACAAGTTCAACCAGGGCCGGCTTCAACCTGAAAAAAACATCGGTTCTCAACAGCAGCGAGACACCGCCCAGCAGGACGATCAGTCCGGTGTCAAGCAGGATGAAGCGGTCCAGTTTTTTTTTCTTGAAATAGGAAACCGCCATTTCAAGGATTCCAAAAAGCAAGGCCACAACCAGACCAATAGTTGTGCCCCATAAGGCATCGGCAACTATGAAAACAAGCAGTGGCAAAAAGCCCGGAGCCAGGGTTTTAAACAGCTGCAGTCGGTTCAATGTTGCTTGAGGATGAATTTGAGCCTTATCTGCAATTCCTCCAGGCCGACCTGCGAGGTGCCTATCTTTTCCACAACAATAGAAGCGGCGGCGTTGGCCAGGGCCACGGCTTCGCGCAGATCGGCTCCTGCGGCCAGGGCCAGGGTCAGCACTGCGACCACGGTATCGCCGGCTCCGGTCACATCGAAAACTTCATGGCTGAAAGCCGGAAGATGGAAAATCCTTCTTTTCTTTTTGACAGCCGATATTCCCATGCCGCCCCTGGTGATCAAGGCGAAATCTGTCTTGAATTTGCGGCGGATACGATTCAAGGCCAGGGCGACATCCTGGTCGTTAACTATGGGATTTCCCGCCATGGCTTCTGCTTCCTTCAGGTTGGGCGTGACGCCGGTCACACCGCGGTAAAAATCAAAATGGGGCGGTTTGGGATCCACAATAATGGGAATACGCAGGGCGGCGGCCCTGGCCTTGAGCAGGGAAATCACTTCCGCATTCACTGTGCCCTTGGCGTAATCCGATACAATGACGGCATCCATTTCTGCTGCATCAACAACGGCTTTTATCTGATCCATAACTATGGAACTCATACGGATCTTCCCTTCGCGGTCAATACGGACGATCTGCTGGCGCTGGGAAATGATTCGCGTTTTGACGATGGTCTGGTTGGCCGGGTCGCTGATAACCCAGTTGCCGTTTTTCTTCAGTTGGGCTATTTCATCAGCATAGCTGTCCGCGCCTACAACGCCCAACAGTAAACCCTTGGCTCCCAACTGATCGATGTTGGCTGCCACGTTACCGGCTCCACCCAAACGTATTTCTTCGCTGTCGACCTTGACCACTGGCACCGGAGCTTCCGGCGAAATGCGCACAACCTGGCCAAAAATATAGCGGTCCAAAATTACATCCCCGAATACCAGGATCTTCTTATTGGCGAAACGCGAACAAACTTCAGCGATTCTCTTTAATTTGAACATGGGCTTCCTCTTTCAGGTTCAAAAAAGGCAGGCTGATAAAATAAAAAAGGATGAATTTAATCTCACTGTCGCCGAAATTGTATTCAAACATCCCGGCGATCAAAAAACCGATAAAGGCAAAAAACACTGCGGCCGTGATGGCGCGCCAATCTCCAGTCCTTGCTTTCAGCAATTTCAGCAATTGCAGAATAATGAACAGGCAGGCCATCAGGAAACTGGCCAGGGCGAATATCCCCCTTTCGGCCAGTATCTGCAAAAAATTGTTGTGCAGGTGCGGATTGATCTTTTCAGCAAGCGGATGGCGGTAGCGTTTTTCATTGCTGGCGATTACCTTTTCGATGTTGTTGCTTCCCACCCCGGTCCAGGGGTGATCCTGGAATATTTTAAGGCCGGAATGGACCATGTGGATCCGGTCAAGGTTTGACTTGTCATGCAGATCCACAATGGACAGGATCCGGTTTTTCACTGCCAAAGGCGCCAACAACGCCAGGATCAGCGCCAGGGGCGCCAGCGCCAGAAAGTATTTCGGTCTGAAAAAAATCAGGAACATCAGTAGGGCGCCGGCAATGCCCAGCCATGCGGAACGGGTCAGGGAGAAGACAATGGCAATAAGCATAACGGCCAGCGCCCCGGAAATGAGCAGCGACTGCTTTTTGTTCTTGCCTAAAAACATTATTACGAAAAAAAAGATGAAAGCGAACATCAGCAACCCGGCATAGGTCATCCAATGGGAGGTAAAACCCTTCAGGCGGTCCGACAGGACTATGCCCTTGTGCCAAACCGTGTAAATCCCCACCAACGCCGAAAGCACACCCGAGGCCAGGATGGTCCATATGGACAACCAAACCCGCTTCCAGGTGTTCAGCAGCCAGAGATAGATAGGAATGAGCAGGAAAATAAGCAGTTCCTTGTTGTCGCTTATGCTGGCGGCCCGGTCAAAGGAAAAAACCGTGGCCAACAGGGTAAAAAAAATGTAGGCGGCAAAGAAATAGCAAAAAAAAGGAGGCAGCGGAAATTCTCCGCCCCGGGCCAGATGGAGAATGAAGAGCAACAGAATAAGGGTCAGGAAAATATAGCAGCCGGCAATAGAGAAATTTATAAGAAAAAGGAATGCCAGCAGCAGGGCAAAAGCCAGGTTACTTGATGAATTTGCTGACAGCTTCATATACTCTTTCCACATTGATTTGCCGCATGCAGTGGATTGTATCATACTTGCATTTTCTTTGCGAACATGGCCGGCAGGCCATTTCCAGTTGGATGATCTCTACCTGCTCCCGACGCCAAGGCCCGCTGATCTCGGCCAGGTTGGGCCCGTAAAGGGCGACCAGCGGGGTCGCGGTCAAGGAAGCTACATGCAATGGGCCAGAATCGGCCCCGACATATACCGCCGCACTTGCGATCAATGCCAGCATTTCTCGGCTGGACAAAGGGCCGGAGAAATCATGGACATGGGCGATCTTGGCGAGAATCGCTGCTCGGGCCATCTCCTCCCCGTTGGCGCCGATCAAAAAGACCGGGATGCGCCGGGCGCTCAGATGCTGGATCAAGGCGCTGAAATTTTCCATGCCCCAATCCCGGAAACGGTTGCCGGCTCCCAGATGGACCACGACTTTGGGCTGGATATCCTGGACGGCAGCCACTGGCGAGGACAAAGGGAAAGCACGGGCATCAATGACCGGTAAAGGAGGAAGGACATCGATGGCAATTCCGATCTTTTCCAGCAGCCTGGCCTGGTTAAAAACTGAATGAGCGGGATAGGCCGAACTTCTGCGGCTGACCAGGCGGTTGTAGGCCCAATTGCGGTTAGGGGTTCGGTAGCCGATGCGCCGGGTTGCACCGCTGGCCAATGTGAGCACTGCGCTGCCGGGCCCGGAATGGAAATCGATGACCGTATTAATGCCCAAACCTTTGATCTGGCCACGAAAGGCAAGGATATCTTTCAAGCTGCGCCTGACAGGCACGGTTATGATGTGATCGATGCCGGGAATGATCCCGGCTATTTCGGCAAATCGCTCTTCCACAACATAATGAAGGCGGGTACGGGGAAAGCGGCGCTTAAAAAGTTCAATTGAAGGAATGGTGAAAATAATATCACCAAGAAGACGCAGGCGGATGAACAGCACATCATCTTCGCCCGGTTCATCTTGAACGCTTGACAATATAAGTCCTCCAGATCATGTGACCGCCCGGTCGCAGGGTTAAACTGTATAGGAATTATACAATAATATCCTGAATATATTAATTTTCGCATTTTCAGGGCGGTCTGTCAACGTGGCAGAGAAAATGGACTGTTCTGGTTGAAGTTTGCGAATCGTTGCCCCATGGTTGTCTCTGGTAATATCAATTACTATAGGTGTTCTGCGCATATAAAAAGTATGCAATCCAAGATAAACCATACTCCATAAGATTTTCTAAAGTTTTAAATAAAGATTTCCACAGTCCTTGACAAAATTCCCCGCTTGGTATTAAATTCCCGATTGTCATTTAATGGAGAAAGTATAGGTTTTCTCGCTCTTGTTGCCGCCATGATCATTCGCCCGCACCAGAAGACGGTTTTTACCTCTTTGCAAATGCTTGAGATCTTTGATTAATATGTGTTTCCAATCAGGATCATACTCGGCATCGACAATCTGGCCATTTAAGAACACCGCCACCGTTCTTTCATCGATTCCCTTGCCCCGGTCACTTACATGCACCACCAGGCGCTTTAAACTTTGCAGATGCCTTGACTCGGGTTTTTGGAATATAATTGCCGGCGGATCAATATCCCTGAGCAGAGCGAAAATTCCGGCTGTGAGGACCCGGCATTTCATGTATCCCGGATCGTAGTCGGGCTGGGTGGCAATGTAGTGCCACTTTTTTGACTCGAAGCTGTACTTGAAAATTCCCAACTGTTCACGTCGGACTTCCCCGGCGGGGATCTTGAACTTGAAAAACACCGCGTCCAGGAACGCGAAGTGGTCCGGTCCCAATTTGATCGGACCGGCCAGCAAGGGAAATTCCGCTTTCAGATCCACCTGCTCAAATAGCAGGACCTTTGATTCAAGAACCGAAGTGGAACCAAACTCGGCTACGAAATCATGAAAACGGACGACCTGGGCAAATTCTTTTATTAAAAGAACCGGATGTAATGTTTTTTGACTTTCTTCCACGCGCTGTTGGCCGTCGGACAATTCAAAACGCAACTGTAGGCGCGGGTCATGGTTCAAAGGCTTGAAGCAAAAATACGACCCGCCTGCATATTCATGAGCCGCAACAACCTGCTCACGATCACCCTGGATGATCTTGAGTTTCAGCATTGTGGCCGGAACCGGGAGATCCTTGATCTTGATCACCACGTCATCCTGATTGACATAGGTGGAAAATTCAGTTCTCTGCATAATACCGCTGTCAGTTTTTCGCACAGGATATTTTTTCTGCAGCCTGGAGGAATCGTTGCCGATCACCATACGCAATGGGATCAGGGCCAAGGCCTGGTTCTGCTGGCGGTCTTTGACGATGATCTTGATCTGGTGTGGGCCTGGAGACATTTGCCGCAATCTTTCCGCCAAGCGTACCCTTGTTTTTTCCAGGTCGAATCCGCTTTGGTAACTAAGGTTAATAAAATAGGCGCCGGAGGTCGAATAGGCCATGTCATAGAGCATGCCCAACTGGTTGTTATCGTCGCGTGTCAAACGATCAAAATCGACTTGAAAGACCGGCGCTCCGTCCAGGAAGGCTTGCAAACTGTAGGGGGCGACAACATGGCCTACATCAGAAAGATCAATCGCATGCAGGGACAGATCGAACGGCCCCGTAACCGTCAAAGGCTCCGCCAGGGTGTACAGCATTCCATTGTTCCGTAATTTAAAATAAAATTCTCCACAATCGTCATTGATCAAAGATGGACCGCGGCTGCGCAGCAATATCCCTTTCAGCAGTGGTTCATGCTCATCTGGGTGAAGGTTGCCGATCAGCGACAACGGATTGATCGCCTGGCCGAATTGGTTGCGTATTTCCAGGTGCAGGTGGGGAAAACCGGAGCCGCTTTCGCCGCTAAAAGCAATGACCTCGCCCCGGCGCACCGCCAGAGGCACCGGCAAGGTCCAGGTGCCGAAATATTTTTTTCCGCGTTTTTTCTGCACCTGGGTGACCTGGGCTTCGATGTCCTCGCGGAATTTTTCCAGATGGCCGTAAAGGGAATACCTGCCGTCAGTGTGGCGCAGGTGCAGGCTGCGACCATATCCCCGATCCGACATGGAGATGCGCTCGATCACCCCGGCGGCGACAGCCAAAACCGGAAAACCGGTTTGCCTGAATGTCCGCAGGTCGATACCGGCATGAAAATGGTTGGACCTGAATTCCTGGAAAGTGGAGCTGATACCGTTGTTGATGGTCAGCGGCCAGACGTATGGCTTTTCATTCTCCGGCGCTGTCTGCAGGCTCAGCGCCGAGGTTGCGATCAAGAAGAATAGAAATAATGCTCTCATAAAGACGATATTTTAGACCGGAATGGCTATAAATGCAAACTGCGGCCGGGGCCCTGATTGGCGTTTGGATTCTCAATTACATGAACGGGGCTCCGAGCCGGCTTTTCTCCTCTCCAGGAAAGTCTTAATATGATCCCGCACGGCCTGGTGGGTATTGTCATCACGAAACAGTTTCTGCAGACCCGAGAGGCCCAGGTAGGGAATGATCTTCAAAAGAATCTTGATTGGTGCATCCCGATCATGGGCAACCGCTTCGGCCACGGCCGGATTCTGGTGCCACTGGGTGGCATCCAGTGCTGAATAGAAATTGTAGCGCTCAGTTGCGCGATTGACAAAGCGCAGCACAACATCCTCACTGCAATAACCGCTTTGCAGAATGGTTTGGATCAGTTGAGGCTGGTTTTCTTCACTGAAAGCGAGAAGCAGCGAGTTGGGTGCCATTTTCAAAAGTGAGATTTTCTCTCCCAGGGCCAACCGCTTGTAGCGCTGGCTGAATTCCAGCTCGGCTTTCTTGCGGATGAATGGGTTGGCCTTGACGTTTTTAATGACCCGTACCAGGTCCACGGCGAACAGTTTGCTGATGATGCCCAAAGAAAGGCTCTGGGGGAATTTGGGATGCTGCGCCAGGTGCAGCAAAATCCGGTATTCGTTTTTATGCTGCCGGTAGATATCTTCCAATTCCTCCTGGCTGACCCCGGCGCTCTGCAGTTTTTTTATGACTGTTAAGGGCGGCAGGGCCATTTCAATGATTCACCAGCAATATGAAAACAGTGACCCAAAGGATGATGTTCAGTGTAAAGGGCAGGTCGCTGTAGATGATATCGGTAGGACTCTCCCCTTCCCCCTTGGAATAAGCAAGAAATAAATATCGAAAAATGCCGAAGATGACAAAGGGAACCGTGTAGTAAAGCTTGGCAGTATGAAATTTCTGTTGAACATCGGTGGAAAGGACATACATGATGTAAGAGATCAGGGTGGTGGCCGTGGCGATGCTGATCATCTGGTCCAGCATGCCCAGGTTGTAGCTCTGCAGGGTCTTGCGGGTAAGCTGCTCGGGATGCAGGCTTTGAATTTTAAGAAACTCCTGCCGGCGCTTGATCAGGGCCAGGAACATGGCCAGAAGAAAAGTGGTGATAAGTATCCAAGGATAAATGACGACATGGGTTACTGCTCCGCCGATCATAATTCGCAGCACGAATCCCAGGGCGATGACCATGGTGTCGATAATGACCACACTTTTTAAAAACAGCGAATAGAGAATATTCAGGCCACTATACAAAACGGCGATCAGAAAGAATTCGCGGTTGAAGTTAGCGATTAGCAGCATCATTCCGGCCAGCAAGGCAAAGGCCGCCAGCCCGGCAACAGGCACGCTCAAGCGGCCCGAGGCAATGGGACGGTTCTGCTTTACCGGGTGCAGTCTGTCACGGTCACGATCCAGGATATCATTGAAAATGTAGATCCCGCTTGTGACCAGACTGAAGAGAAAAAAAGCCAGCAAGCTTTTCTGAATGTAAGTCGGTTGGAACATGTGCAGAGAAAATATCATGGGAGCAAAAATGAAGACGTTCTTCACCCATTGCTTGATGCGCAGGGAAATCAGGATATTTTTCAGCATTTCCATTTAAGCATTATACCAAAAGTTCAGAAATTAGTAATTAGTGAGTAGAGACTAATGATTGGTAAAAGTCAAATTTCAATTGCCTCGATTATTGCCTTTACCAATCACTATCTACTAATCATTATTCACTTAGAACTGTGCTTCTTGAAATACTCGGTCAAAGCTCGGGTTGAGCTGTCTTGGCTGGATCCCGTTTCCGTATCACCTGCAAGCCGGGGCAGAATTTTTTTGGCCAGGCTTTTGCCCAGCTCCACGCCCCACTGATCGAAGGAAAAAATGTTCCAGATTACCCCCTGAACGAAGACCTTATGCTCGTAGAGGGCAATCAACCTGCCCAGTATGCCGGGAGTGAGTTTTTCGGCCATTATGGTGTTGCTGGGGCGGTTGCCGGGAAACTCGCGGAAAGGCAGCAGCACTTCGGAAACATGTTCGGCTGCCAATTCCTCCAGGGTCCTGCCGAAAGCCAGGGCCTGGCTCTGGGCGAACATATTGGCCAGCAAACGCTCATGGTGATCTTTATAAGGATTAAGGGAACGGCAAAAGCCGATGAAATCGCAGGGCACCCGATGGACGCCCTGGTGCAGCAATTGAAAAAAAGCGTGCTGGCCGTTGGTTCCCGGTTCACCCCAAAGCACCGGTCCGGTCGCGTAATCGAACGAGCGCCCTTCACGGTTGACACGCTTGCCGTTCGATTCCATGTCCAGCTGCTGCAAGTAAGCTGGGAAGCGCCGCAGATACTGGTCGTATGGGAGAACGGCGTGGCTCGGGGCGTCATGGAAATTGATCTGCCAGACGCCGAGCAGGGCCAGCAGAACCGGCAGGTTCTTTTCCCAGGGTGCTGAGCAAAAATGGCGGTCCATGGCCCAATAACCGCGCAACATTTCCTCGAAGTGTTCAGGACCGACAGCCATCATGACGGGAAGGCCGACCGCGGAAGCCAGGGAATAGCGACCGCCCACCCACTCCCAGAATTCAAAGATGTTTTCAGTCGCCACACCGAAAGCCGCTGCCGCCCGGGTATTGGCGGTCACGGCCGCGAAATGCCTGGACAGGGCTGCTTCTCCAGAGAAATGTTGGAGCAGCCAGGCGCGAGCCATTGCGGCGTTGGCCAGGGTTTCCTGGGTGGTAAAGGTCTTGGAGGCGATGATGAACAAAGTATTTTCCGCTGACAGCGGCCGCAGGGTTTCGGCCAGGTGTCCTGGGTCCAGGTTGGAGACAAAATGAAAATGCAGGTTGCGCTGAGAATAAAAGCGCAGTGCCTGGTACGCCATCTGCGGGCCAAGGTCGCTGCCGCCGATGCCCAGGTTGACCACGTGGGTCAGCGGTTGACCGCCATGGCCCAGCCAGCAGCCCGATCTGATCCTCTCGGCGGCAACGGCCATTCGTTCCCGAACCCGACGGATCGTCGGCATGACATCGCTGCCGTCAACCTGGACCGCTCGCCCGGAAAAATCGCGCAGCGCCCAATGCAGGACAGGACGGTTTTCGGTTTCATTGATCTTTTCGGCAGCGAACATCCGCTCGATCTCTTTATCCAGGCCGCAAGCCCGCGCCAGTCCGATCAGCAATTCCATGGTCTCGGCCAAGACCGGATGCTTGGAGTAATCCAGGCGAATGCCTTCGGCTTCAACGGCGAAGCTGCTGCCGCGTTCCGGGTCGGCGGCGAACAGGTCGCGCAAATGCAGTTTTTTTATTTTTACTGCGTGTTTGCCCAGAGCCTGCCACTCGGGCATCTTTTTCCTGTTTTGCCGGCCCATGCGCCTCCTTTCCCCGCTTTATACATTTTCCACCGGCCAAAGTCAAACGCAAATGCTTGTTCTACTCCACATGCATTGTAATGAGCATGAGCTGAGCTTGACGGGACCAGGCCAATGGGGTATAAATGCCCCATGGCGCAAGAATTGCTGTTTCAAACCAATTGTGGGGCTTCGGGAGACATGATACTGGCCTCAATGATCGACCTGCTGGACGCCGGCGCCGAGTTCAAGAAGACCTTTGAAAGCATCGGCCTGAACGTGACCGTGACCGTGGAAGACACCGAGAAAAACAACTTGCGCTGCAAGAAGGTCACAGTCACCGCCCCCGCAGCCGACCAGGTAGTGACCTGGAGCGCGATCGATGCCTTAATCAACGCCAGCCCTTTTACGACCGGGATCAAGGCCAACGCCTGCCGTATTTTCACCGCCATATTTGCGGCCGAAGCCGCGGTTCACGGCAGCGAATTGAAAAATGTCCACCTGCACGAGATCGGTGCCGCCGATTCACTGGTCGACATCCTGGGATTTTGTTTTCTTTGGGAAAAGCTGGATTGCTGCCCGATCTATTTCACTACCCTGGTGACCGGCCATGGCAGCATCCAGACGCGGCACGGACTGCTGCCTGTACCGCCGCCGGCGGTGCTGCGCCTGGTCCAGGGATTCAATTGCCGCAGCGGCGGCATCGAGGGCGAACTGCTCACCCCCACCGGCGCCGCCATCCTGACCACTTTCGGACGCCAGGCTGATGCCGACCGCACGACCAAGCCGTTAAAAACCGGCTGCGGTTGCGGTCACAGAACCTATGAGGGCATACCCAACCTGCTGCATGCCGTGCTGGAAGAAAGAGACGGCGCCAGCACCAACGATCGCATCTGGGTGCTGGAATGCAATACGGACGATATGAGTCCCGAATTGCTCGCCGCCGCAGCCGATAAGATCGTACAGGCCGGAGCTGTGGATATTTTCATCACTTCCGGCTTGATGAAAAAAGGCCGTTTGGGATGCAACTTAACAGTCCTGTGTGGCGAAAATGAACGTGAAAAAGTGATCTCGGCCATTTTTCGCGAAAGCACGTCCATCGGACTGCGCCAGCGGCTGGAAGACAGGGTGATCATGCAGCGTGAGACGCAAACCCTCCGCGTACAAGGCCGGGATGTGCGGGTAAAAGTCAGTTCCTGGCAGAATTGCCCTATGAACGTCAAACCCGAATTCAGCGATGTCTGCCGCCTGGCCGAAGATTTGCACATTCCGGTCAAGCAGGCCATGTTATTAGCCATGGGAGCCGTAAATGAAAAGTATGGATATAGAAAAGATTAAAAAGGGAGTGGGCCTGATCCTGGCTGGCATAGGCGAAGACGCCGCCTCGGAAAGATTGCGGGAAACCCCGGCCCGAGCCGCCGCCATGTTCGCTGAAGTGCTTTCGGGCACTGGCAAGGATCCCAACGATTTTTTAAAATGCCTGACCGAGGAAAAGCACGATGAAATGGTTATCCTCAAGGATATTCCAATTTATTCCATGTGCGAGCACCACCTGCTGCCATTCTCCGGCAAAGCCAGCATCGCCTACATTCCCAAAAAAGGCAGAATTATCGGCTTGAACAATCTGGGCTACCTGGTTGACTACCTGGCCAGGCGCCTGCAGCTGCAGGAGCGGCTGACCAAGCAGATCGCAGACTACCTGGTGCAGGCCCTCGACCCCATGGGTGTGATGGTGGTGATCAAGGCCGAGCACCTGTGCATGACCATGCGCGGCGTGAAAAAACCCGGTTCGCTGACCATTACTTCGGCCGTGCGCGGCGTGTTCCGCGAAAACCTCGGCCCACGCCAGGAAGCCATGTCGCTGCTGATGACTCCTGAAAACCGCTGACCATTGTATTTTTTTTGAACTGCCAGCTTTCGGGATTGAAAAATGTTTTTATTTCCATTAGAATTTATGTTTCATTCCCGGAATTTTTTGATTTGCCAACCTCCACGGCGGAGATGGCGAGACCCGAACAAGGAGGCAACGCATGGAAGTCAAAGGCACAGTGGTCTTCTCGATCCCAAAATCTCTCCTGGAAAAATACGGACAATACGGATTAAAACGCTGGCTTGAGCTGATCTCTCCCGCCGCGCGCCGGGTGTACAGTTCGGAAATAGACCTGGAGGCCTGGTATCCGTTGAGGGAGATCCTGATCGAGCCAACGGCCAACATTGCCCAACTCTTTTTCGACTGGGACCTGAAAGCCGCGGCTTGGACGTTCGGACGCTACAGTGCCGAATTCCGATTCAAAGGACTGTTGAAGATCGCGGTCAAGATCGGCTCGCCCAATTTTTTCCTCAACAAGGCAGGAGAATTTCTGCCCTCTTACTACCGCCCCTGCTCAATTGAAGTCCCGGTCAACGAACCCAAACACGCGTTGATACGCGTCACCCATTTTCCTGAAATGGACAAAACCACGGAATTCCGCATCTGCGGCTGGATGCAGCGCGCTCTTGAGATCGGCGGCTGCAAAGACGTAACAGTGGATATCCTTAAATCATTGACCAATTTCCAGCCGGTTTCCGAATACGAAGTGCGCTGGAAATAGTGAAAAATAAAACCCGCAGCCTCAGTAGCAGGTTAGGCTGAACGGCATGGCCATGGCCGGGAAAAAGCGCTTGTAAACCTGCAGCCGGGCCTGCACATCCAGAGGATTCTGGGCCTTGGCATCGGCCAGTTCAAAGATCATGTCAAAAAAAGACTTCTTCTGCGGATAGATCTTCACCCCGAATTTTTCGTTCAACGGGATACGGGCCAGCTTCCTGGCTTCGGCCAGGGCTTCATTTAAACCGCCCAAACTATCGACCAGATGCAATTTAAGCGCCGCCTGGCCGCTCCACACCCGGCCGCGGGCGATCTTGTCCACATCAGCTACGGCCATTTTGCGGTTGCCGGCCACTTTTTTCAAGAACTCATCGTAGATGCGCTGCATGTCGGCCAGGACCTTTTGCTTTTCCCGATCGGAAAAAGGCTGGTAGTCGGAATACATGCCGGCGAATTCCGTTGTTTTAACGATCTCCTTGCTGATGCCCAGCTTGTCATAGAGGCCTTTCAACACGAACTTGCCGGAGATAATCCCGATCGAACCGGTGATAGTCTCGGCCTGGGCGAATATTTTTCTGGCCGAAAGCGAGATCCAATAGCCTCCGGAAGCGGCCATGTCGGACATGGATATGACCAAAGGCTTTTTCAGGGCCAGCAATTCGGCTTCACGCAGGATGACGTCTGAGGCCACGGCCGAGCCACCAGGGCTGTCGACTCTGAGCACGACCGCCTTGACGGCGTAATTTTTGCGCGCCTGGCGCAGTTGTCCGGCCAAAGTATCGGCGCCCAGGATATCGCCGCCAAAAAGGGACTGGCCGCCGCTGCGGCCCATGTTGATCTCTCCGGATGCGAAAATAACAGCGATCTTCTTGCTGCCGCTGAACGGGAGAGGCGAACGGGTTTTGGCATAACTTTTAAAACCCACTTCCGGATATTTGGCCGGCAGGGATTGAAACATGTCATCCTCATATCCCAAGGCATCGATCAATTTGCTTTCAACATATTCTTCAGGGGGCAGCGGCGACCGGTCGAGAATTTTTTTGACTTCACGGCTGTCCACGTTGCGGTTGGCGGCAATGCCGGAAACGACGGCCTGGTAGAGATCGTCAATGAGAACCTGAGTGGATTCCCGGTGCGCGGGAGTCATGCGTTCTTCGGTGAAAGTATTGCTGGCGGTTTTATAATCACCGATATGGAACACCTCGGCCTGGACGCCCAGCTTGGAAAGGGTGTTTTTCAAGAAAAGCGCTTCGGCGCCGATGCCGCTGATTGAGAAACTGCCGCCTTTGAACAGAATCACCTTGTCGGCGAAAGATGCGAGATAGTATTCCTTCAGGCCGCCGTCGACGATGAAGGCTATGACCGGTTTTTTACTGGCCGCAAATTTTTTAAGCAGTTGGCCGATCTCTGCGATCTTGGCGAAACCTGTTTCCAGGTATTGCACGCGCAGCAGTACGCCCTTGATCCGATCATCTTTGGCTGCCCGTTCAAGGTTATACCACAGATCATGAATCGATATGGCGGCACCCGACATACCCGGGAAGCGGGTGGGTGTTGTTTCGGACAAGGGACCGGCCAGATCTATTTTCAAATAGGCTTTTTCAGGAACAAAGGGTTCCTGGTTGAACTGCAGATAAATAAAACCACCGATAATGAACAGGCCCAACAAAATGACGATGACCACCAGCAGGGCGATCAGTATGCTTCGCTTCATGATATGTCTCCTTGGCAGCAAATAGTTAAGGAATATTATTATACTGTTTTTCGCGCGGCAAAGTTTAATAAAATCAGGCCGGCAGCTGGTTTTTTACCAGAACGAAGATATTGGTCAGTAGGATCAGCATCCGGGACAATTCAGGCGTGGTTTTGCGACGACAAGGATCTATTTTTGCCGTAGAGGTAATTCAGGGCCAAAGCCAGCAAAATAACGGCGCCGCCAAGCAAAAGGCGTATCATATCTGTCTGTTCACCAAAAAACAGCAGTGAGACCAAAACGGCCAAAGGAACTTTGACATTGTTGAAAACGGCCAAAATGCCGGCAGCAACGCGGGTGGCCCCGACATTCCACAGGAAAAATCCCACCCCCGAGGCCAACAGCCCAAGGTAAAGAAGAACCAACACTTGGCTGCTGTTCAGTTTCAGAGCGAGCGGTCCTGAAAACAGCAGCATGGACAGTGCCGCGGCCGCGGTTCCGCCTATGTAGAGCCAGGCGAAAACCTCGCGGTCTCTCCACTCCCGATCCGCGGGAATCACTCGTCGATAGAAGACCTGGCCCAAGGCGAAACAAA